>JAENZK010000127.1 GCA_016841285.1 Guptibacillus hwajinpoensis
TGTTTATGTTACAGAAGTTGTGGCAGATAGCGTGCAGTTTTCGGAGCCTAAAGGTGCTATCCAAGGAGGCGGTCTAGCTGATCCTTATGGATTTGGAGGAGGAAACCCTGGTGGTGGCAACTCTGGATTTGGACAAGGATATGGAGTCCAAAGACCATCTGGTGGTGGATATCGTCCAAATCAGAATCAACGCTCGAACGATAATTTTTCTACTGTCGATGATGATCCATTTAAAGATGATGGTTTACCAATTGACATATCAGACGATGATTTACCGTTCTAAATAGAAAAGCGTAAGCGACCGTTTAGCGACGAAAGTTTTTCGAGTCGCTGGGAGCTGAAGCTAGACAATGATAAGGTGACAGTGCCCGGTTAGCGCTGAAACCACCAATTTTATACTAGAATTAAAGGAGGGAATACCACATGGCAATGGGTGGAGCTCGTAAAGGTCGCCAAAAACGTCGTAAAGTGTGCTATTTCACAGCAAATGGAATTACACACATCGACTATAAAGATGTTGATCTATTAAAACGTTTCGTTTCTGAGCGCGGTAAAATTTTACCTCGTCGTGTAACAGGAACATCTTCAAAATACCAACGTAAATTAACAACAGCTATCAAGCGTGCACGTCAAATGGCGTTGTTACCATACGTTAACGATTAATTCTATTGAAAGAATTTTAAAAAGGCAGCAGGATTATCTTGCTGTCTTTTTTTAATTGACGCTGAAACAATAACGATTTCTTGAAACTAACGAAATAAATACATAAAATAGTACATACAGAGAATGGAAAAAAGGGATATATGAGGTGAAGATTTGAATTCGATACGTTCAATAACTGAAGGGGCCATATTAACAGCATTATATTCCATCTTATTAATAGCAGTCTTATTCTTACCAATTATCGGTAGTTTGTTTCTTTTTATACTTCCAGTTCCTTTTGTCATCTACGTGACCAGACATACTTTAAAAAAAGGGATATTAATGTTAACGGTAGCATTGTTTATTACCTATATGGTTGGTTCGATTGCTGCCCTGCCGATTACCATTATGTTTGGGACAACCGGTCTTGTAATGGGATACATATATTCATTAAAAAAAGGTGGTTATGCAGTATTACTTAGCGGAAGTCTAGGTTTCATTGCAAACTTTGTTCTTTTATTCATCATTACTAATGTATTCTTTCATATAAATTTTATAGAAGATACAAAAAAAATGATGTATCAATCGATGGAAACTGCTGAAAAAATGGTAACAGCACTTGGGCAGCCTACAGATCAATTCGAAATGATGTATCAATCCATTGAGATGATTTCCTATATTGTTCCAAGTGCGATGGTCGTTACAAGCATCGTGTTGGCCTTTGTGACGCAATTTTTTGCAAATCAAATCTTAAAAAGGTTTAAATTTGAAACAAATCCATTCCCGCCAATAAGAAAATGGAGTTTTCCGAAAAGCTTATTATGGTACTATTTAATTGCTACAATTATTCTTATGACAGGACCGGAACAGGGCACAATGCTTTTTACAATTATTATTAACCTTTTTATCGTGCTTGAAATAGTAATGACAATACAAGGGTTTTCATTTGTCTTTTTCTATTTTCATAAAAACAAGAAATCTTTAACGATACCGGTTGTTATTGTAATTCTAGCTTTGTTTATGCCTTTTCTACTGTATATAATAAGAATCTTAGGTATAATTGATTTAGGGTTTAATTTGCGGAAGCGCATGAAAGACCCACAATGATGTGGAGATGAAGATATGCCAAATTCTATAAAAAAACGATGGCGAAGCATTCCGTTTATCCTCTTCTTAGTTTTATCAATTGCCATGATGGCAGTTATAGCTTATTACCAATGGGTGCTTGGGGTAATCGCCTTCCTAATCATGGGCATAATCGTTTATTACTTATTAAGATACGAGCTTAATTTGTATGAAGAGATGGAAGAATATATTTCAACATTATCCCATCGTGTAAAAAAAGTTGGCGATGAAGCGCTGCTAGAAATGCCTATTGGAATTCTGTTATATAACGATGAGCACCAAATTGAGTGGTCTAACCATTATTTAGCAGATGTTCTCAATGAGGAAACGTTAATAGGGCGCCATTTAAATACAATTTCTGATGGAATGATTTCACTTTTAAAAGGTGAAGCGGAAGATGAGAAAATAAGTTTACATGGGCAAACATTTCATATTCAAATTAAACGAGATGAAAGACTCCTATACTTTTTTGACATAACCGAACAAGAAGAAATAGAACGATTATATGAAGAAGAAAAAGCAGTATTAGGGATTATCTTTTTGGATAATTATGATGATGTGACTCAAGGTATGGATGATCAAACAAAAAGTACGATCAACAGTAAGGTCATCTCCATCCTCAATGATTGGGCCAGTAAATACGGTATTTTTCTTAAGAGAACTTCATCGGACCGTTTTATTGCAGTGTTTAATCAATTAATTTTGAACCAGCTGGAAAATACAAAATTTGATATTTTGGATGAGGTTCGCGAATTAGCAACAAAACCAAATGTTTCGTTGACGCTTAGCGTTGGGATTGGAAGTGATTCTTCTGATTTGCCGGAGCTTGGCGCTTTGGCGCAATCCAGTTTGGAACTTGCACTTGGTCGTGGCGGTGACCAGGTTGCGATTAAAAGTCTAAATGGAAAAGTGAAGTTTTACGGCGGCAAGACGAATCCAATGGAGAAACGAACGAGGGTAAGAGCAAGAGTCATTTCCCATGCCCTGCGTGAATGGGTGCTGGCTAGTGATAAGGTTTTTATCATGGGACATAAAGCGCCTGATATGGATGCAATTGGTGCAGCTATAGGGATCTTAAAGGTTGCAGAAGCAAATGAAGCGGAAGGCTATATTGTTCTTAATGAAAATGATATTGATTCCGGTGTTCAAAGATTAATGGCTGAAGTTAAATCAAAAGGTGAGCTATGGCAAAGATTTATTTCACCTGAAGAGGCTTTAGAAATTGCTACAGATCATTCTTTACTAGTTGTGGTTGATACGCATAAGCCGTCCATGGTTATTGACCAAAGGCTGTTAAATAAGCTCGATAATGTTGTCGTGATTGATCACCATCGTCGCGGTGAAGAATTCATCGATAATCCAGTTATGGTGTATATGGAGCCTTATGCATCCTCTACATCAGAGCTTGTTACAGAGTTACTAGAGTATCAACCGAAAACATTAAAAATCGATATGTTAGAGTCAACTGCGTTATTAGCAGGGATCATTGTGGATACGAAAAGCTTTACATTACGAACTGGCTCACGGACCTTTGATGCAGCCTCCTACTTACGTTCGCATGGCGCTGATACCGTACTAGTCCAAAGATTCCTAAAGGAAGACTTAGAGCAATATGTTAAACGGTCAAAGCTTATTGAAAATAGTAAAATCTATAAAAAAGGTATTGCGATTGCAAAGGCTGGAGTCGATCAAACTTTTGGCCAGGTATTAATAGCACAAGCTGCGGATGCCTTACTATCAATGAATAATATAATCGCCTCCTTTGTTATTTCAAAACGACAGGATGGCAAGGTAAGTATAAGTGCTCGATCTCTAGGTGATGTTAATGTTCAAATCATTATGGAGAGTTTAGATGGGGGCGGTCATTTAACCAATGCAGCTACCCAAATAGAAGGAAAAACAATTGATGAAGTTGAACAATTGTTAAAAGATGCTATCGATGATTATCTAGAAGGAGGAAAAAAATAATGAAAGTAATATTTTTACAAGATGTTAAAGGTAAAGGAAAAAAAGGTGAAATCAAGAATGTTGCTGACGGATATGCACATAATTTCCTTTTAAAGAATAATTTTGCCCTTGAAGCAACACCCGCAAATATGAAATCATTAGAAGCGCAGAAGAAAAAACAGGAGCGTGAAGCTGCTGATGAATTGCAAGAGGCGAAAGCATTAAAAGAAAAGCTTGAGAAGCTTACAGTAGAGCTTACAGCTAAATCTGGAGAAGGCGGAAGATTATTTGGATCGATTACGTCAAAACAAATTGCAGATGAGCTAAATAAAGCCAGTGGCATTAAAATTGATAAACGTAAATTAGATTTAGAAGATTCCATTCGTTCACTTGGTGTAACCAATGTACCTGTTAAGCTTCATCATGAGGTTACAGCTACCCTAAAGGTTCATGTAAAAGAAGGAAAGTAATATAGAAGAGCAGAAGTGCCCGTCTAGCGAGTCGCTGGGCACTGTAGCTAGACAGATGAACATAAACTTTGGAAAGAGGCTACCACAATCAATCTGGAAAGCCTCTTTTCTAATGTTACTTTTAACATTAAAGAGAGGAGCAGTGCAAATGAGTGATGTATTTGCTGACCGGACACCACCGCATAATCTGGAGGCGGAACAAGCGATCATCGGTGCGATATTTCTGGAACCATCAGCGTTAACAACTGCTTCAGAAATACTAGTGCCTGATGATTTCTATCGAACAGCACATTCCAAAATCTTTACGGCTATGCTTGATCTTTCAGAAAAGGGTGAGCCGGTTGATATCGTAACAGTGACTTCAGAACTTGCTGACAAAAAGCTTTTGGAGGAGGTCGGCGGACTCCAATATTTGAGTGATTTAGCTGATGCCGTTCCAACAGCAGCGAATGTAGAGTATTACGCCCGAATTGTCGAAGAGAAATCAATATTAAGACGTCTCATTCGTACAGCGACGGTTATCGTTACAGATGGCTTTAACAGCGAAGATGATGTCGAAGCATTATTGAATGATGCGGAAAAGTCAATCCTTGAAGTAGCAAATCGAAAAAATACGAGTGGTTTTAGAAATATTAAAGATGTGTTGGCTAACGTTTATGATAACATCGAGGTCCTTCATAATCGTAAAGGCGATGTTACAGGTATCCCGACAGGTTTCGTAGACTTGGACCGAATGACGGCGGGATTTCAACGCAATGACTTAATTATTGTGGCAGCCCGTCCATCAGTAGGTAAAACGGCCTTTGCCTTGAATATTGCGCAAAACGTTGCCACGAAAACGGATGAAAATGTGGCTATTTTTAGTCTAGAGATGGGCGCGGAGCAGCTTGTCATGAGGATGCTGTGTGCGGAAGGGAATATTGATGCACAAGCCTTAAGAACTGGAAAAATGTCAGATGATGATTGGAAGAAGCTCACCATGGCGATGGGAAGCCTTTCTAATGGTGGGATCTATATTGATGATACTCCGGGTGTGAAAATTAATGAAATTCGTTCAAAATGCCGCAGATTACAGCAGGAGCATGGCCTTGGAATGATTTTAATAGATTACTTGCAATTAATTCAAGGAAACGGACGTTCAGGAGAGAATCGTCAGCAGGAAGGATCAGAAATATCCCGCTCTCTAAAGGCGCTAGCACGTGAATTAAGGTTTCCTGTTATTGCGTTGTCACAGCTTTCCCGTGGCGTTGAGCAACGTCAGGATAAGCGCCCCATGATGTCCGATATCCGTGAATCAGGAAGTATTGAGCAGGACGCCGATATTGTAGCTTTCTTATACCGTGATGATTACTATGATAAAGAAACAGAGAATAAAAATATCATTGAAATCATTATTGCCAAGCAACGTAATGGTCCGACAGGAACGGTGGAGCTTGCTTTTGTAAAGGAATATAATAAATTCGTTAATTTAGAACGGCATCGAGATATGCAACCTAGTGCTTAAGCATTGGGTTGTTTTTTTTTGTATTTATAATGGTGTTTGTTTTCATTGTCTAGCTACAGTGCCCAGCGCCTAGTGGACTTCGTCCACCTCCCTACGATAAGTCAACATCGATTCACTGCGTTCATCGTGTTTCCTTTATCTCAGTCGATGTCCTCCAGTCCATTCGTCGCTAAACGGGCACTTCCGCTTTTCGATTCACGAACAAAAAAATAACATTCAGTAAAAATTGTTCGTGTTTAATTGACTTTAAAGCCTTAAATTGATACACTAACTTTGGTATTTATTTGCATTCTTTAGGCAAACTTATACTTATACTTAATTAAGTGGCAATTAACTTTGGAAAAAATTATGCCGTATTCATATTCGGAGGTGCAGACAAAATGTCTTCAGTAGTAGTAGTAGGATCACAATGGGGCGATGAAGGTAAAGGAAAGATTACTGATTTCCTTTCACAAAATGCAGAGGTTGTTGCTCGTTACCAAGGTGGAAATAACGCAGGCCATACGATTGTATTTGGTGGTAAGAAATACAAATTACATTTAATTCCATCTGGAATTTTCTTTAATGATAAAATTTGTGTAATTGGTAACGGAATGGTTATTGACCCTAAAGCATTAGTAACAGAGTTAGAATACTTACATAACGAAGGCGTTAATACTGATAACTTAAGAATCAGCAATCGCGCTCATGTTATCCTGCCTTATCATCTTAAAATTGATGAGTTAGACGAAGAACGCAAAGGTGCTAACAAAATAGGAACTACTAAAAAAGGTATTGGCCCGGCTTATATGGATAAAGCTGCCCGTATCGGCATTAGAATTGCTGATTTATTAGACCGTGAAGAATTTGAAAAAAAGTTAACGCAGAACTTAGCGGAAAAAAATCGTATTCTAGAGAAGTTATATGATGCTGAAGGCTTTAAACTTGAAGATATTTTAGATGAATATTATAACTATGGACAACAGTTTGCAAAATACGTATGTGATACATCTGTTGTATTAAATGATGCTCTTGATGAAGGTAGACGTGTATTATTTGAAGGTGCCCAAGGGGTTATGTTAGATATTGACCAGGGTACATATCCGTTTGTTACATCATCAAATCCAGTTGCCGGTGGGGTTACAATTGGATCAGGTGTTGGTCCTTCTAAAATCAACCATGTTGTTGGTGTTTGTAAGGCATATACAACACGTGTCGGCGATGGCCCATTCCCAACTGAGCTTCATGATGAAATCGGTCATCAAATTCGTGAAGTTGGTCGTGAATATGGAACAACAACAGGACGCCCACGTCGTGTTGGCTGGTTTGACAGCGTCGTTGTTCGTCATGCACGCCGTGTAAGTGGAATTACAGATTTATCATTAAACTCCATTGATGTTTTAACAGGCATCGAGACATTAAAAATTTGTGTTGCTTACAAATATAAAGGTGAAGTGATTGAAGAGTTCCCTGCAAGCTTAAAGGTTTTAGCAGAATGTGAACCGGTTTATGAAGAAATGCCAGGTTGGACTGAAGATATAACAAGTGTTAAAAAGTTAGATGAGCTTCCTGAAAATGCACGTCATTATGTTGAACGCGTTTCACAATTAACAGGTATTCCACTTTCTGTATTTTCAGTAGGTCCTGACAGAAACCAAACAAATGTAATTCGCAGCGTTTACGCTTTACAATAGAAAAGCGGAAGCCACCCGTTTAGCGCCGTTCGGACTGGACTGAGCCGGAGGAGATAAAGGAAACACGACGAATGAAATGAGTCGATGTTGACTTATCGTACGGAGGTGAAGGAAGTCTCGCTAGGCGCTGGGGGCTGGAGCTAGACAGTGATACTATAAATTAAATTCAAAAAATGGCTGTCCTAAATTGTGTAACATTACATATAATATCTAGAACAATATCTATGTATTCTATGGGGCGTGTACACAATATATAGTACAGCCATTTTTGTAATTTCGGGTATATTCGACAATTTTAGGAATTTGGTAGAGTTTTAGATTCATTTATGGTAAATTAGTAAAGGTGAAATATCGGCAAGTTTCATTCATTAAAAAATTCTGAAAGATTCTTTATAGAAAGAAAGAGTAGGAAGAAATAGGAGGAAATACCGTGGTTCAATTTTTGCATAAGATGACTGCTAATATGACACGACTATTCCAACCACCTCATTCCAATAAGTCTATTAAAAAAGCAATTATCGCAACTTCTGTTGTTGCTACGTTGTCAATTGGTTCTGTTTATGCTTCTAATGATAAAGATAAAGATGTTAATACTGTATATCACATATATTCTGAAGGTAACTTACTTGGTACTGTCAGTGATAAGACTGTAGTTAATGATGTACTTAAGAAAAAGATTATAGAAGCTGAAAAAACATATAGTGAATTAGATTTTTCCGTAGCTGATCAAATTACATATGTACCAGAAAGAGTATATACACCTTTATACGATAATAAGGAAGCCGTTAAGAATGTTAATAGATCCTTTAATGTATTGGCAGATGCCGTAGGAATTGTCGTTGACGGCAAGGCTGTTGCATTTGTATCCAGTAAAGAAGAGGCTGATCAGGTTATTAAAAGGTTAAAGATGAAATATGTTCCAGAAAAAGTTCTGACTGAGCTAGAGAATGGTTCAAAAGAAGTTAAAAATGATGACTTCCTATATACTGACGTTCGTCTAGAAGAAAATGTTACATCAGCCGATGAAAAAGTTGTTCCGGAAGATATTTTATCTGTTGATAAAACAATTGAGCTATTAGTAAAAGGTACTCTCCAACCTAAGAAGCATGTAGTAAAAGAAGGGGAAGTACTAGGACAAATAGCAAATGATAACGGATTGACATTAAAGCAATTTCTTAAATTAAATCCAACTTTAACTGAAGAGGCAACCATACATATTGGGGATGAAGTGAACGTACAGTCATATGAACCGTTAGTTCATATAGTAGTTGAAAAAAATGCTGTTCGAAATGAAGTGATTCCTTTCGAAATAGAGGTTATTGAGGATAAAACCGTATTTAAGGGCACAACAAAAGTAAAGCAAGAAGGTGTCAATGGAGAAAAGGTCGCAAGATACTCCATTATTGAAATCAATGGTTCACTTGCAAAAAAAGTAATAGTTGATGAAGTAATTGTGAAGGAACCTACAAAGAAAATCATGATCAAAGGAACAAAGGTAATCCCATCACGTGGAACTGGTGAGTTAGGTTGGCCAACCGTTGGCGGATATATTTCAAGTCCAATGGGATACAGATGGGGAAGACAGCATAAAGGAATTGATATTGCGAGACCAAGTAACTACACAATCATGGCTGCTGATAATGGCAAAGTAGAGTCTGCAGGCTATGATGGCGGCTATGGTAATAAGATTGTGATTAACCATGGCAATGGAATGAAAACATTATATGGCCATTTATCAAAAATCACTGTAAAAGTTGGTCAAACTGTTTCAAAAGGCCAAAAGATTGGTGTAATGGGCTCAACTGGTAATTCAACAGGTACTCATTTACACTTCGAAGTATATGAAAATGGTAAATTAGTAAACCCAAGAAAAGAGTTATAAAATTATAGTATAATAGGTTAATAGGGCTTCTCAAATGAGCGCATGCTTGCTGCATTTGGGGGAGCCCTTTTATATTGGGATAAACAGGAAATATCTAGGAATATCTTACAAAGCAGGTGTCAAGGGATGCTTAAAAGCTAAAGAAATGGTAAAGTAAAGTAGGAAACTTCTGAACGATTATAGAGGAGTGAGTTAGGTGGAAAAGCACATTCTAGTTGTTGATGACGAAATGCCAATAGCAGATATTTTACAATTTAATTTAGAGAAAGAAGGCTATAAGGTTACTTGTGCTTATGATGGGTTAGAGGCTCTTCGCAAGGTGGAAGAAGTAAAACCGGATTTAATTTTATTAGATATTATGTTGCCGCACAAGGATGGCATGGAAGTTTGTCGTGAGGTTAGGAAAAAACATGAAATGCCGATTATCATGTTAACAGCGAAAGATTCTGAAATAGATAAAGTATTAGGTTTAGAGCTTGGAGCAGATGATTACGTAACAAAACCATTTAGTAATCGAGAATTAATTGCTCGTGTTAAAGCGAACTTACGAAGACATCAACAAGACCCTGATAAAGGAAATGGAGAATTATCGGAGATTGTCGTAGGAGCTCTTTCGATTCATCCAGATGCCTATATTGTTACAAAAAGAGGAGAACAGATTGAACTAACTCATCGTGAATTTGAGCTTGTTCATTATTTAGCTAAGCATATTGGCCAAGTGATGACTCGTGAGCATCTTTTACAGACGGTATGGGGATATGATTATTTTGGTGATGTTCGTACAGTTGATGTTACAGTTCGGAGATTAAGAGAAAAGATTGAGGACATCCCAAGTCACCCAACTTGGATTGTCACTCGTCGTGGAGTTGGTTATTATTTCAGAAATCCAGATCAGGAGTAGTAGCAATGAAAAAAGTCGGTTTCTTTAAATCGATCTATTTTAAATTTGTATTAATTTATGTATTGCTTATTTTGTTTGCCATCCAGGTTATTGGTGTTTACTTTGTTCGCGAGCTTGAACAGCAGTTAGTCGACAATTTTACCGAATCGGTTAATGAGCGGATTAGGCTATTAGTCTATAATATTGGGCAGAAAATGAAGGAAGAACGAAACGGCAGAACATTGCAACTTGAAGATGAAATTAATTTGATTTTACAGGATTTTCTTTCGGATGATATTAGATCTGTTGAAGTTGCCGATAGCAGTTTTCGAGTTATCGGTATTTCTAACCCATATGATCAAGGAATGATCGGCAGGAGAACAACTGAGGTTCGAATAAAAAAGGCGATTATTGGCGGAATTGAGTCAGAGAATATATTGTTGGACCCTCGAACAGGGAACAGGATGTTTGTAAGGGCAATCCCTATTAAGACGAATGGGGATGTTATCGGTGGCATGTACATCATAGCTTCAATGGAAAGAGTTTATGAACAAATGCGTGTTATTAACGCCATTTTAGCATCAGGAACTATTATTGCCCTGGTAATAACAGCATTATTAGGAGTTTTTGTAGCCCGCACGATAACAAGGCCGATTGCAGATATGCGGAAGCAAGCCCTTGTTCTAGCTGAAGGGGATTTTTCTAGAAAGGTTAACGTGTTCGGCGAAGATGAAATTGGCCAACTTGCTGAAACCTTTAACGATCTGACAAATAAGTTGGAGATCGCACAGGAAACAACGGAAGGTGAAAGACGTAAACTAAGTACGGTTTTGGCTCATATGTCTGATGGCGTCATAGCTACAGATAAGGATGGATACATTATTTTGATGAATGAGCCTGCGGAAAAGATGCTGAATGTTTCACGTGAAACAGTTCATAATGCATCTATTTTGTCATTACTAAAACTTGAGGAAACAGTGACATTAGAAACTCTTTTTAATTGTAAAGACTCTGTTCTGCTTGATTTTAGTGATATTTATCGAAAAAAATATATTTTGCGTGCTAATTTTTCTGTCATTAAAGATGATCACGATGAATTAACGGGATTAATTACAGTTTTACAGGATGCTACAGAACAAGAAACTATCGATCAGGAACGCCGTGAGTTTGTTGCTAATGTTTCACATGAATTAAGGACTCCGTTAACGACTATGCGAAGTTATTTAGAGGCACTTGCAGATGGGGCATGGGAAAGTCAAGACCTTGCTCCAAGATTTATCAATGTTACACAAACGGAAACAGAGCGGATGATCCGTCTAGTTAATGATCTCTTGCAACTTTCAAGACTAGATAGTAAGGACTATCAATTTGTTAAGAAAAGCGTGAATTTCACGGGGTTTTTCCAACAAATTATTGATCGGTTTGAAATGGCGAAAGAGGATCAATTTGTTTTTGAAAGAGCTTTTTCACATCGGGATCGTTATGTAACTATTGATAAAGATAAGGTTACCCAAGTTTTAGATAATATTATTTCGAATGCATTAAAGTACTCACCTGAAGGTGGGAAGGTGAGATTTGAATTATTACAAAAGGAAAATATACTTCATGTAAGAATATCAGATGAAGGGGTCGGTATTCCGAAATCAGACTTGCCAAAAGTATTTGACCGGTTTTACCGTGTCGATAAAGCACGTTCACGGAAAATGGGCGGTACTGGTTTAGGGCTAGCCATCGCGAAAGAAATAATTGAAATTCATGGTGGAGAAATATGGGCAGATAGTGAAGAAGGAAAAGGAACTACAATCATCTTTACACTTCCTCTTGATCGGCAAAGGGAGGAGGACTTCTCATGAAAATAAAAATTGAAAAATTAAAATCAATGATTCTCACCTTGCTAGTTATATTAAGCTTAGCTTTGACATGGGGATTATGGACCTTTCAGCCCCAATACGATTTTCGCCAAAAGTCGAGTAACCTCCAAGCTGTT
>JAENZK010000128.1 GCA_016841285.1 Guptibacillus hwajinpoensis
CATTTTGTATTGTGTCTTCTAACGCTTGAATTGCTTCCTCTTCATCAGTACCATCTGTCACAATCTTAAACTGGGCTCCTTTTGGCACACCTAATGACATCACACCCATAATAGACTTTAAATTGACTTGCTTTTCGGCGTATTCAAATGTGATATCACAGCTAAACCTGCTGGCAGTTTGAACAAGGGAAGTGGCTGGACGGGCATGGATTCCTGTATCACTAGTTACGGTAAAAGTTTTCTCGATCATATGATTGCTCCTTTCGAATATTAGCGTTTCCTTGTCGGACTAAAACGATTCTCATAGAAAATTATTTGATAAGACGTTTTGCTTTATCAGTATTGGCAAAGTGTAATTTTGCTACTTTCGTTAAAGCGGCTTCCCCATATTTTTTAATGAATTCCGCTGCTTTTTGATCAACCTTTGGACCTGCACCTTTTGGTAGTTCAAACCCTGTCATCTTACTAAGTTTATCAAATTCCTTAACAAATGCATATCTTGCAATAATCGATGCTGCGGCAACGGCGATATGAATCCCTTCTGCTTTTGTACTGAAGTAGATATTTTCCCCGGATTTCCATGGGATGCTTTTACCTTTTAGGTAATTGAAGAAAACTTCAGGCTGACAAAACTGATCAATTAAAATCCCGTCTACTTTATTTTCTGACTTTACTCTTGTAAGTACTTTACTTATTGCTTGGTTATGTAACATCGCTTTTAACTTACCTTGATTCATTCCGCTTTGCTCGAGTTCATTATATTTTTCATTTCTTAAAATTAATAAACTATGTGGAACGATCGGAATGATTTGTTGGGCAATTTTTGTGATCTGTGTATCATTTAAATCCTTGGAATCTTTCACACCTAATTCCTTCAAAAGTTCAATTTTATCGTTTGACACATAGGCAGCCGTAACTGTAATCGGTCCGAAATAGTCTCCTGTCCCGACCTCATCTGAACCAATAATTGATAATTGACCGATATTGGGAGGTGGTGCATATCTTCCGGTATTAACAGCAGCAGATTTTTTCTTCGTTGCTGTAGTTTTGTTGCTTTTGCTTCGATTATGAGTGTCCGCGTCAGCACTCCACTTACCCGCTTCCGTACTTGCTCCATTCCCTTGGAACAGCACTTTTCCAGAGTTATAGGCTGTAATCGTACATCCATTAGGTTTTGCTACAAATATACTCCCGGGCGGATTTTGGTTTGTGATCGCACTCTTGTAATGCTCTTTCATTTTATAGATGATTTCCTTTGTAACGGTTAATACCGTATTCGACATCGTCAATTCTCCTTTTTCCGGATATGATTTTGAAATGGTTATTATTCATGGTATCATTATATAGATAATTCGTGCTTTTTTAATACTATAAGGTGTATAAAGTTTATGGATTATAGTATAAGAAAAACATCGCAATTTGCCATTGTGGGCAAATTACGTGTTATTCTATCAAAAAATATGAAAAGAAAGAGGAAAAAGCAAGCAATGGTAGATTTAATATTACTCTTAGTCCTTGTGGTCGGCTTTTTCATTGGGTTTAGACGAGGTTTTATATTACAGATTGTTTACTTTGCAGGATTTATAGCAGCAATTATTGTTGCTTACTTATATTCTGATGATTTGGCCCCGTTTTTAAAGCTGTGGGTACCATTTCCGGCTCCGTCACAAGAAAGTGCATTCTCCTTATTATTCGAATCCTTTGATGTGGAAGCTGTTTTTTATCGGGCCATTGCCTTTGCAGTATTATTCTTTGGAACGAAAATTACCTTGCGTTTCGTTGGTTCAATGCTCAACTTTTTAGCAGATTTGCCTATTTTACGTACGATCAACGGCTGGCTTGGCGGAGCTTTAGGGTTTATTGAAGTCTACCTTGTAGTTTTCATTATACTATATCTTGGTGCGTTAACACCAATTGAGTCTGTTCAGTCTATCATGAGTGATTCAGTATTAGCTAAAGGGATAATCGAGCACACTCCAATTGTTTCGGGAAAAATAAAAGAGTTATGGGTACAATCCGATGCTTCGTACTTCTAACCTGATTAAGTCCTCCATGCCGATTGCATGGGGGTTTGTACGTTTAAAATGAACTAGTCAAAAAAGAAGGTGATTTGATAGATGGAGATCAATAAGAAAGATATTATTAAAACTTTAGAAATGATTGCTTTATATTTAGAATTAAAAGGCGAAAATCCGTTTAAAATATCGGCCTATCGAAAAGCTGCTGCTGCTTTAGAAGGGGATGACCGCAGCCTTGCTGACATTGATGATTTTTCCAAAATAAATGGGATTGGGAAAGGAACAGCAGCCGTCATTCAGGAATTGTTAGATACAGGTAAGACAAGTGTGTTGGAAGAACTTAAGACGCAGGTTCCAAAGGGATTAATCCCCTTATTAAATCTTCCAGGCCTTGGTGGTAAGAAGATTGCGAAGCTGTATCAAGAGTTAAATGTAACAGATGTGGAGTCATTAAAAAAATGTTGCTTAGAAAACAAGGTACAAGCGTTAGCTGGTTTTGGGAAAAAGACAGAAGAAAAAATCTTGGCAGCAATTGAAGAAATGGGAAGCCGCCCTGACCGTTTACCGATTTGGTATATGCTCCCGATTGCTGAAACGATAGAGGCTCAATTAGGCAAGATGAGTGAAGTTATCCAATTTTCACGAGCGGGTAGCCTGAGAAGAATGAAAGAAACAAGTAAGGATTTAGACTTTATCATTGCGACGTCAAATCCAACTACTGTTCGGGGACAATTGCTAGAGCTGAAACATGTTTCCGATGTTATCGCAAGCGGGGACACTAAAGTTTCTGTTGTATTAAAATATGATTATGATATTTCGGTTGATTTCAGGCTAGTGGAGCCTGAAAGCTATGCAACAACATTACACCATTTCACCGGTTCAAAAGAGCATAATGTAAAAATGCGCCAACTAGCCAAGGAGCGCGGCGAAAAAATAAGTGAATATGGGGTAGAAGTGGTTGAAACAGGTGAATTGCAGACGTTTCGCACAGAGAAAGAATTTTTTCATCATTTTGGATTGGAATTTATTCCTCCAGAAATGAGAGAAGACCAAGGGGAGGTTGAAGCTGCACAGGAAGGAAAGATAACTTTTCTTTCGGTTTCTGATATTAAAGGTGATCTCCATATGCATACAACGTGGAGTGATGGAGCTTATTCCATTCAAGAAATGGTGGAAGCGGCAAGAAAAAGAGGATATTCTTATATAGCAATAACTGATCATTCGCAGTATTTAAAGGTAGCTAATGGCCTTACCCCGGAGCGTTTACGGGAACAACGAAAAGAAATTAACAGATTAAATGAATTATATGATGATATCACCATTCTTGCTGGGGTTGAGATGGATATATTGCCAGATGCTACGCTTGATTTTGATGATGAAGTATTAAAGGAAATGGATATTGTAATTGGGGCTATTCATTCAAGCTTTTCTCAAGATAGGGAAAAGATTATGGAACGCCTTATTCAGGCGTTGGAAAGTCATCATGTAGACATCATCGCCCATCCCACTGGACGATTAATTGGGAAAAGACAAGGTTATGATGCCGATTTAGAGATGCTGATTGAAATAGCGAAAAAGACAAATACCGCACTTGAATGTAATGCAAACCCATATCGCTTAGATTTATCAGCAGAGTGGTTGAAAAAGGCGCAAGATGCAGGTGTAAAGGTTGTAATTAATACGGATGCTCATCAAATCGATACAATGGAGCATATGGCGATCGGTGTTGCCACTGCTAGACGAGGTTGGATTAAGAAAGAAAATGTATTGAACGCCTGGACGATAGATAAACTTATGGCGTTTTTACATCGGCACCAGTGATCGTGGTTTTAGGAGGATGAATTTGTGAATAAGCGCGTACTTCGCATTTTAGAGTTTGAAAAAATTAGAGAAGCATTAATGAAACATGCCGCTTCATCGTTAGGTAAGGAGAAGGCGGAAAATGTATTGCCTTCCTTTGAATTTGAAGAAGTAGTTAAATGGCAGGAAGAAACGGATGAGGCAGCCAAAGTATTACGACTTAAAGGACAAGTCCCACTGGGGGGTATTTTTGATGTGCGCCCCAGTTTAAAAAGAGCCCAAATCGGCGGTGATTTAAGTGCTAGTGAATTATTAGATATTGCGAGCACTATATATGGCGGACGGCAAATAAAGAATTTTATTGAAGGAATGGTCGAAGATGGAGTCGAACTTCCGATTTTGAGTAGCTATACCCGGCAACTGATCACCTTAACAGATTTAGAGAGAAAAATAAAAAATTGTATTGATGACCATGGACATGTTATGGACGGTGCAAGTGACAAACTAAGAAGCATTCGCCAAACATTGCGTTCGGCTGAATCTAGAATTCGTGAAAAGTTAGAAAATATGACAAGATCGTCTAACGCACAAAAAATGCTGTCAGATGCGATTATTACAATTCGTAATGATCGATTTGTCATTCCGGTCAAGCAAGAATATCGCAGTGCATACGGAGGAATAGTCCATGACCAGTCCGCGTCGGGTGCAACACTTTTTATAGAACCGCAGGCCGTTGTTGAACTGAATAACACACTCCAGGAAGCAAGGTCCAAAGAAAAGCAAGAGGTAGATAGAATCCTGCACGAGCTTACATTATATGTGGCAGAAGATGCAGAATCTATGCTTCATAATGTTAAGGTTCTAACTGAAATTGATTTTATGTTTGCGAAAGCATCTTATGGTCAGAAAATTAAAGCCTCTATGCCTAAGATGAATAGAGAGGGGAGGATCAGATTATTTAAGGCTCGTCACCCTTTAATAGACATTAACCAGGTTGTACCTAATGATATTATTCTTGGAGAAGATTATTCAGCCATCGTTATTACCGGTCCCAATACAGGTGGTAAGACGGTTACTTTAAAGACGCTGGGGTTATTAACTTTAATGGCTCAAGCCGGATTGCAAATCCCTGCTTTAGATGGGTCTGAAATGACAGTCTTTTCTTCCGTATTTGCCGATATTGGTGATGAACAATCGATTGAACAAAGTTTAAGTACGTTCTCCTCTCATATGACAAATATTGTTGAAATACTGAAACAAGTCGATGGTAACAGCCTTGTTCTTTTTGATGAATTAGGGGCTGGAACAGATCCTCAGGAAGGGGCAGCGTTAGCTATTGCCATTTTAGATGATGTCTATAATCGCGGTGCTAAAGTTGTTGCGACTACACACTATCCAGAACTAAAAGCCTATGGTTATAACCGTTCTGGTGTGATTAATGCCAGTGTGGAATTTGATGTTGAGACTTTAAGTCCCACATACCGCTTGCTGTTAGGTGTTCCCGGTCGAAGCAATGCCTTTGAAATTTCTAAGCGTTTAGGATTATCAGAGCATGTCATTGAAAATGCAAAAGGATATGTAAGCCAAGAAACGAACAAGGTTGAAAACATGATTGCATCCCTTGAAGAATCAAAGAAACATGCGGAAGAAGAATGGTCTGAAGCGGAAGAGATTCGCAAAGATGCTGAGAACCTTCACCATGAACTGCAAAAACAAATTATTGCCTTTTACGAGGAACGCGATAAAATTTTAGAAAAGGCCGAGGAGGATGCTAAAGAAGCGATCGATAAAGCTAAAGGAGAAGCCGAAGCGATCATTAAAGATTTACGAAAAATGAAATATAATGCTGGCGAAGCCGTGAAAGAACATGAATTAATTGAAGCCCGTAAAAAATTAGCGGAAGCAGCCCCAACATTACAGAAAAATAAAAAAGTGATTGCAAAGCAAAAAGCGAAGCAAAGGCTTCTTCCAGGTGATGAAGTTAAAGTGATGAACCTAGACCAAAGAGGGCATATCGTTGAAGAAATAAGTGCTGGGGAATTCCAAGTTCAAATCGGAATTCTTAAAATGAAGGTAAAAGAAAAGGATCTTGAATATATTAGCCGGCCGACTCCGGTTGCAACAAAACCACTGGCAACGATAAGGGGATCAGATCACCACGTAAAACCGGAATTGGATCTTCGTGGTGAACGCTATGAGGATGCCGTTTTAATGGTTGAAAAATATATTGATGATGCACTTCTTGCTGGTTATCCGAGTGTTTCGATTATCCATGGTAAAGGAACAGGCGCCCTTCGCAAAGGGGTGCATGACTTTTTGAAAAACCATCGTCATGTTAAAACATATCGCCTCGGTGGAATGGCAGAAGGCGGCAGCGGAATGACTTACGTTGAATTAAAATAAGTGGAAAAAGCCCCTTAATACTTTGACAAGGTTTCGCTAAGGGGAGAGGTCGTTCGTCAACAACTCATGTTTAAAGTCACGAGCTTGTCTCTGCCTACATAGTAGACAGTGCTTGTACTTCGCACAAGCATTTTAGATTTATTCCTAACCAGTAGTGCGAACGCACCTAACGGCACTCCTACCTTAGAGTGTTGGAACATAAGGACGGTTGACTTCGCCCCTACAATAAGAGCTATACTCTTGTTGTAACTGTACCGATGTACTCAATTCCTTTGCGATACAGATTCATTGCACCAATTCGGTCATCATTAGACCGATAGTGACAGTTTTGACATTCAAATGTGTGTTTCTCTTTGTTTCGGTTTCCTCGTTCAATATCTCCACATTTTGGGCATGTTTGAGAAGTATATTTTGGGTCTATTACGATTACTCGTTGTCCGTTCAGTTGAGTTTTATATTCTAACATTAGACGAAACTGGTAGAACGCCCAAGAAACCGACACATAACGATTGCGAACACAAACTTTTTCGGTTGCTGAACGAATTTTGCTTAAATCCTCTAAAACAAAAAGAGTACCTTTTGGATACTTTTCAACGAGTGCCTTTGTTATTTGATGGTTTACATCTGTAACATAACGGTTTTCTCTTGAACCAATTTGCTTTAGACGTTTACGAGCAGATGGTGTTTGTCTCATTTGAAGCTGTTTTCGTAAGGCTTTATATTGACCACGTTTGTGTTTAACAGCTCGTCCATTGTAAAACGTTGTTTTATTTTGACTATCAAACGTTGTGGCAATAAAGTTAATACCTAAGTCGATCCCAACAATATTGTTTACATTCGTAAAGTCTAATACAGGTACTTCTTTTGTCATTGGAATATGCAAGAACCATTTATTGTGTTTGTATACGAGCTTTGCCGTACCAAACTTCCATGTATCATCAAAGAAGTGGTGCATTCCTTGTTTTTCGTAACGAAGCTTGAATCTTCCGTCCAACGTATTTACGCTAAACCTATTCTGGCTAAGAGAATAATCTCGATTCCAAACAAGGTCATACTCAGGTAATTTAAATTTTACTAAGCTCCAATCGTGACCATTTGATTGAGAAGATTTATAGCGAGCAATGACTGTTTTCATAACAGATTGTGCCATTTGACTTTTCAAACCAAAACGTTCCCGTAATTCTTGATACAAATCATTAAGTTTACGTTGATTTAATTCTTTAGTTTTAAATACAATAAAAGAAAGAAAATTACATGCTTTACGATATGCTTTCGTTGTTTTGATAAGAATTTTATTATTTTCATTGGAAACATAGATTTGGATTTTCGCTGTGATTGTAGACATACTATTTCACCTCTTTTCACTAAACCTATATACCATATCACTAAGTGAAAATGTGGTAAAATTTTACTGAAGAAAGGAGTGAGCATGGGGGGCGGCTTTCGAGCTACCAATGTAGCCTAATGCCGAATACAATTCCTCACACGACTAAAGTCGTGTGTTCCATGCGTGGTTCATGAATAATTTTTGGGAAAATAATTATGTGCTGACGGCAGCTAATTATAGTGTTGTAGTTTTATCAATCATTGTCTTTCTTTCAATTTTTGAGCTTGTAACTAAATATAAAAATATGGAAGAAATCAAAAATGGAAATCTTGCAGTTGCAATGGCAACGGGTGGGAAAATATTTGGTATTGCCAATATATTTCGCTTCTCCATTCTGCATAATGATTCCTTAGTTACCATGCTCTTATGGGGATTATATGGGTTTATTTTATTGGTAATTGGTTATTTTATTTTTGAATTTTTAACCCCGAAATTTAATATTGATGAGGAAATTGAAAAAGGAAACCACGCTGTCGGATTGATCGCCATGATCATATCTATCGGATTATCGTATGTAATTGGTGCCGGTATTATGGCCTGATCGAAAAGAGGAGGAAAAAGGTTGTTAGAAAGACTTGCTAAAATATTAATGATTGTCTGTGCACTATTTTTTATTATTGGATTATTTTATTGGATTTTTAATGCTTAAAAGCCAAGAGGGGCAAGTCTGCTCCTCTTTATTTTAAATTCAATAAATAATATCGTTGTTGGAACAATATATTTTAATATAGAAATATGGAGAAAAGGGGGTTATTTAAATGGACGTGTTGTTTGAAAAACCATGGCTCGCCCAATACCCTACTGAAATTTCACACCATATTAATTATGAAGAAAAGCCGTTATTCGCTTTTCTCGAAGAAGCAGCAATAAATGTACCTGATAAAATTGCCGTACATTTCCTTGGGAGAGAATTAACGTATAAAGAGCTTTATCAATCTTCGTTAAAACTTGCAAATTATCTTAAAGGATTAGGAGTTCAAAAAGGAGATCGTGTTTCAATCATGCTGCCCAATTGCCCGCAGGCGGTAATAGGCTACTACGGAGCACTACTTTCGGGCGCGATTGTAGTTCAAACGAACCCGATGTACACCGAAAGAGAACTGCAATTTCAGCTTGTTGATTCCGGAGCGAAATGGATTATTTGTCTAGATCTCCTTTACCCAAAAGTAGTAAAAGTAAAAGCGTCTACTGAAATTGATCATATCATTGTGACGAGTATCAGCGATTATTTACCGTTCCCCAAAAATTTAATCTACCCATTCATTCAAAAAAAGCAGCATGGGATCAAAGTACAAGTTACCCATGGTGAAAAAACACATTTATTTCAAAAGGCTTTAAAAAATAGCAGTACAGAAAAAATTCCACTTGAAATCAATCCAAAACAAGACCTTGCCCTTTTGCAATATACTGGTGGCACTACAGGTGTGGCAAAAGGTGTTATGCTCACCCATTATAATCTCGTTTCAAATACGACAATGTGTATCCATTGGATGTATAAAATGAAAAAAGGAGAAGAGCGAATATTAGGTATTCTCCCTTTCTTTCATGTATTCGGTATGACAGTAGTTATGAATTTAGCGATCATGCATCAATCAAAGATGATTTTACTTCCAAAATTTGATCCAGAGGATACACTTAAAACGATTGAAAAACAAAAGCCCACTATCTTTCCGGGGGCTCCAACGATTTTTATCGCCCTCATGAATCACCCTGATATCGTAGATTACGACCTATCCTCCATTGATTCCTGTTTAAGTGGATCTGCTCCATTACCCATTGAAGTTCAAGAAAGCTTTGAAGAAATTACGGGTGGAAAGTTGGTTGAAGGCTACGGATTAACAGAGGCCTCACCAGTCACCCATGCTAACTTTTTATGGGAAATCCGCCGGCCCAAAGGAAGTATTGGGGTGCCTTGGCCGGACACTGAAGCCTTTATTCTTTCTTTAGAAAAATATGGCCCGGCAGAACCAAATGAAGTCGGTGAAATCGTCATTAGAGGACCACAAGTCATGAAGGGATACTGGAACCGAGACGATGAGACAGCTGCAAGTTTCTTTGAAGGGGAGTGGCTATTAACCGGTGACCTTGGATATATGGATGAACAGGGCTATTTTTATATTGTTGACCGTAAAAAAGATATGATTATAGCAGGAGGCTTTAATATCTATCCACGTGAAATAGAAGAGGTTTTGTATGAACATGGAGCGATTAAAGAAACTGTAGTTGTTGGCATTCCCGATCCTTATCGCGGTGAAACGGTTAAGGCGTACATTGTTTTAAAAGATTATGAAACAGTAACGGAGGAACAGCTAGAAAAGTATTGCCGTGAATATCTTGCCGCCTATAAAGTACCACGAGTTTTTGAATTTCGAAAGGAGCTACCTAAAACAGCTGTCGGAAAAATATTAAGACGTGTATTAGTCGAAGAAGCTAAAAAGGAAACCTGAACAATCTGTTGTTCAGGTTTCTTTAAATAGTGTGAATATTGACAGTTTTGCGACACTACTTTAAAATTGTGTATGAGTAATGAAATTTAGGCATTAAATGTAAACATTTTAAATCTCTTTGGGATGGGGAGGAATTACATTAATGAGTTTTTTTACTGTACAAGTTGAAGAGAAGGTTGCTACAATCACTTTAAACAGACCGCCTGCAAACGCTTTAGCGGCACAAGTCTTGAAAGAGCTTTCAGTTGTTTTGGATGAGATGGAAGCAAACGAAGATGTTAGAGTCCTTTTATTGAAAGGAGAAGGTAAATTTTTCTCAGCTGGTGCTGATATTAAGGAGTTTACTGAAATAGAAACAGCAGAAGCCTTTAAAGAGCTAGCACAAAGGGGTCAACAAATTTTCGATCGCATTGAAAACTTTTCTAAGCCTGTTATTGCCGCAATCCATGGAGCAGCTCTTGGCGGTGGATTAGAACTTGCGATGTGCTGTCATATGCGCTTAGTAGATGAAAAGGCGAAGCTTGGTTTACCTGAGCTGCAATTAGGACTAGTTCCGGGATTTGCAGGGACACAACGATTACCTCGTCTAGTAGGCATGCCGAAAGCAGCGGAGATGATGTTTACAAGTGAACCAATTTCGGGAAGACAAGCTGCTGAGCTTGGACTTGTAAATCATGCATATCCGGAGGAAAGTTTATTCGATGAAGCAAATAAATTAGCGAAAAAAATCGCTGCTAAAAGTCCAATTTCTTTGAAAGCTGCTATAGAACTCCTTCAATATGCCAAAGGTGGTTTATTCGAACAAGGCGTGGAAAGGGAAGCTACTCTATTTGGAGAAGTATTTGTATCAGATGATGCGAAAGAGGGAATCAATGCATTCCTTGAAAAGCGGGCACCCGAATTTAAAGGACGATAACTTCATTCAGCAGACGTCTCCGCATTATCATAAGGTGCGAGATGATTGAGAATTAGTATTTTAATTCAGGGGGCTACCTTGGCTGAATAAAGTTAATGCCTCCGGCGGATGCCTCAGATTTTCAGAGGTAGTTTTTCGAGCAAGCTCGAAAAAATCTGGGCACAAATACGCCAAGGCGCATTTGATTATAATTGTCGACAAGAAATGAGCGATCGCTCAGATATACGACACGATTTATATTATAGGGAGGGAACTTTTAATGAATATTTATGTATTAATGAAAAGAACATTCGACACAGAAGAAAAAATTACAATCAACAATGGCAAGATCAATGAAGATGGTGCTGAATTTATTATTAACCCCTATGATGAATACGCACTTGAAGAAGCTATTCAGCTAAAGGATAAACATGGTGGAGAAGTGACCGTTGTAACAATAGGAAATGAAGATTCTGAAAAAGAATTACGCACTGCCTTAGCGATGGGGGCCGACAAAGCTGTATTAATTAACATTGAAGATGATGTTGAAAATGGAGATCAATATACAACAGCTGCTGTACTTGCTGAATTTTTCAAGGACAAAGAATTTGACATCATCCTTGGAGGAAATGTTGCAATTGATGGTGGATCTGGACAGGTTGGTCCTCGTCTCGCTGATGCATTAAATATTAATTATGTTACAACGATAACTAAACTTGATATCGACGGCGATAAAGTGACAATTGTACGTGATGTGGAAGGAGATAGTGAAGTAGTAGAAACGGCTTTACCGCTTCTTGTGACCGCACAACAAGGATTAAATGAGCCCCGCTATCCATCTTTACCGGGTATTATGAAAGCAAAGAAAAAGCCTTTAGAAGAGCTTGAACTTGATGACTTAGATATCGATGAAGATGATATTGAAGCTAAAACTAAAACGATTGAAATATATTTACCACCAACTAAAGGAACAGGGAAAGTCCTTGAAGGTGAGTTAAGCGATCAAGCGAAAGAATTAGTAAAATTACTACAAACTGAAGCAAAAGTAATATAAGTGGGGGGCGAAAGGAATGGCTAGAAAAGTATTAGTATT
>JAENZK010000129.1 GCA_016841285.1 Guptibacillus hwajinpoensis
TACTATACAGGAATTTTGTTTGAAGGTTATGCGCAAAATCTAGGATTTTCTTTATGCAGTGGTGGCCGTTATGACCAATTGCTAGAAAAATTTAATCGTCCAACAGCAGCTACAGGGTTTGCGATTCGTGTTGACCGTTTAGTACAAGCGTTAGGTGGAACACAGGATTCAACTCCGATTTCACTTATCATTTTCAGCCATGAGCGCAGACAAGAAGCAATTGAAATGGCACGCACGAAGCGGGAAAATGGAGAAAAAGTCGTTCTTCAAGATATTGCGGGAATTGATGATGTAGATTTATTTACAAGCCGCTACCAAGATGTAGCTTATTGTATTGGCAAGCCTGGAAAGGAGAACGGGCAGTGATGACTAATTCAACGATGTTAACAATTGCAATGCCGAAAGGGCGTATTTTTGAAGAAGCAGCTGAGCTCTTAAGAAGGGCTGACTATAAACTTCCACCAGAATTTGATGATTCTCGGAAATTGATTATTGATGTACCGGAAGAAAATATTAGATTTATTTTAGCGAAGCCGATGGATGTCGTAACCTATGTTGAGCATGGGGTAGCAGACCTCGGTATTGCTGGAAAAGACGTTATGCTTGAAGAAGACCGTGATGTATATGAAGTGCTGGATTTGAAAATAAGTGCTTGCTATTTAGCAGTTGCCGGTTTACCGAACGCCAAAGCCGTAAGTGTGGCACCGAAGATTGCAACTAAATATCCATCTGTTGCTTCTCGTTACTTCCGTGAACAAGGGGAGCAGGTAGAAATCATTAAGCTGAACGGTTCGATTGAGCTTGCGCCGTTAATCGGTCTCGCGGAAAGAATCGTCGATATCGTCTCAACAGGCCGTACGTTAAAAGAAAATGGCCTAGTGGAGCTTGAACGCATTGAAGATATCACGTCCCGCCTAATTGTAAATCCAGTCTCCTATCGGATGAAGGATCAATTTATCGATGATATGGTTGAACGCTTATCGGCCGTCATTGAAGGAGCGAATTAATAATGAAGATAGAACGTGTTACAGAAGGATTATCATTAAAACGAGATTTAGACTCTGGGACAGATCAGCAGCGTAACGCTGTTCTTGAGATTCTTGATAATGTAAAACAAAATGGTGACCAAGCACTCCTAGAATATACTGCTAAATTTGATAGCGTCCAGCTTGATTCTTTAAAAGTGACGGCAGAGGAGATCGAGGAAGCTTATAAGTTGGTACCGGAAGATGTTGTTGGCTATATTCGTGAAGCAGCAGAAAATATTCGTAACTATCATAGCCGTCAACTTCGCCAATCATGGATTACAACAGAAGCGGATGGTACAATTTTAGGGCAAAAAATAACACCGTTAGATGCAGTGGGTGTGTATGTGCCCGGTGGAACTGCCGCTTATCCATCATCCGTATTGATGAACGTGATACCAGCACAGGTAGCAGGTGTTGGCAGAATTGCGATGGTGTCGCCTCCAGGTAAGGATGGCAAGCTGCCAGCTGGCGTACTTGTTGCTGCAAAAGAAAGTGGTGTTCGTGAGATTTATAAGGTAGGTGGCGCCCAAGCGATCGGTGCACTAGCCTACGGAACGGATACGATTAAAGCAGTTGATAAAATCACAGGACCAGGCAATATTTATGTTGCCTTAGCAAAGCGCGAAGTTTTTGGCGATGTTGATATTGACATGATTGCAGGCCCAAGTGAAATTGTGGTTTTAGCTGATGGTGAAGCTGGCAATCCTGCCTATATCGCAGCAGACTTATTATCACAAGCCGAGCATGATATGAGAGCATCAAGCGTACTTGTTACTCCATCCATGGAGCTTGCTGAAAAGGTTTCTTTGGAGGTTGAAAAACAATTAGCTAGTTTACCACGTGTTGAAATTGCAGGTGCTTCCATCCGTGATTACGGTGCCATTTATGTTACCGAAACATTGGAGCAGGCAATTGAGGCAGTAAACGAGTTGGCGCCAGAACATCTAGAGGTAATGACAGTTGACCCGATGGCCATTATCGGCCAAATCCGCCACGCTGGTGCGATTTTCTTAGGTGAAAACAGCTCAGAGCCAATTGGCGACTACTTTGCCGGACCAAACCACGTGCTCCCTACAAACGGAACAGCACGTTTCTCAAGCCCGTTAAATGTAGATGATTTTGTAAAAAAATCATCCATCATATCGTACAGTAAAAAAGCCGTAATGGATAATGGTTATAAAATAGCAGCACTAGCAAGGCTCGAAGGCTTAGAAGCCCATGCCCGTGCGGTCGAACAGCGGCTAAAATAAAATTTTTGGTGCTTTGTTTGCTTTGTTAGTATGTATGAACTAGGGCTTAGTGACTGTAATAGTGTAAAAAGTAAACTTCTGGTCACTAAAAGCAGATTTAGTGACCGGAGTGGGTTGAAAGCCAGAAGATCGGTCACTAAAGCGAAATATAGTGACCAAAAAGTTGTGAAAAGTGATGAGCCGGTCACTAAATGGTTATTTAGCGCCCGGAGAAGTGAAAAAAAGCACCACTCCGGTCACTAAAGTTAATTTATCGTGGCCGAAGCCCCCATTAAATGAACGAAAAGTCGGTTTAACACTAAAAGTCCTACAACCGGCCTTTAATTAACTAAAACAACACCCCAAATTAGGAGGGATACAAAATGGTTCGTGAAGCAAGTGTTGAAAGAAGAACGAATGAAACCGATATTAAACTTTCTTTTGCCGTTGATGGCGAAGGGCAATCTAATCTTGAAACGTGCGTGCCGTTTTTAACGCACATGCTTGATCTTTTTACAAAGCACGGTCAATTTAATTTAACAATTGACGCTATGGGCGATGTTGAAATTGATGACCACCATACAACTGAGGATATCGGCATTTGCTTAGGACAGGCCCTTCGAGAAGCATTGGGTGATAAAAAAGGGATCAAGCGCTACGGCAATGCGTTTGTTCCGATGGATGAAGCACTAGCACAGGTTGTGGTTGACCTAAGCAACCGCCCGCACCTTGAATTCCGTGCGGAACTTCCAAGTGCCCGTGTTGGCACCTTTGATACAGAGCTTGTGCATGAATTCCTATGGAAGCTGGCGCTTGAAGCACGAATGAATTTACATGTCATCGTTCATTACGGACATAATACGCATCATATTATTGAAGCTATTTTTAAAGCATTTGGACGCGCGTTGGATGAAGCAACGATGATCGATCCGCGTGTAAAAGGAGTTCCTTCAACTAAGGGAATGCTGTAAGTTTATTAAAAACAACTAATTATTTGTAGATTTCGGGCTCCCGTAAAAGCGGGACAGAGAACCCGACCCTGTGGCCCGCCTGCTGGGGTTCTGGCCTGACCGGGGTCCAATGGCCCGAAGCTCCACCAACGAAAGGAATGTTAGCATGATCGGGATTATCGACTATGGGATGGGGAATTTGTACAGCGTTTCGAAGGCGCTTGAACGAATGAACTATCAATATATTGTGACTGACGATAAAGACAAACTGCATGATTGCAAAGGCTTGATTTTGCCCGGTGTTGGTGCCTTTCGTGATGCAATGTCAATTTTAAACGAAACGGATTTAACTACTTTTATAAAAAATGAAGTCGTAGCAGGTAAGCCATTACTTGGCATTTGCCTTGGAATGCAGCTCTTATTTGATGAAAGTGAAGAAAATGGCGTAACAACTGGACTCCAATTTTTAAAAGGAAAAATTGTGAAGTTCCCGGGTCAGACAGCCACTGGCGAAAAATACAAAGTCCCTCATATGGGCTGGAATAAGCTAAATTTCAAACATCCCGAATCAGCGCTCCTTCAAAATGTTGAGCAGGGGCATGTCTATTTTGTTCATTCTTATTATGCCGTGCCAGAGGACGAAGATGTTGTCTTAGCGAGTAGCAGTTATGATGTTGATGTACCAGCGGTTGTTGGTCAAGGCAATGTATTTGGGACCCAGTTCCATCCGGAAAAAAGCAGTGATATCGGCCTATCGATTTTAATGAATTTTGCAGGAATTGTAGAAGGGAGGTAACAAGAATGACATTTACAATTTATCCAGCGATTGATATGCGCGGCGGCAAATGTGTGCGTTTATTACAAGGCGATTATAATAAGGAGACGGTTTATGGTGATTCTCCATATGAGATGGCAAAGGTTTTTGCCGATGAAGGTGCCGAGTGGATTCATATGGTTGACCTTGATGGTGCAAAAGCGGGTCAGCGTGTTAATCATGAACATGTGCTAGAAGTTGCTAACAAACTGAATGTAAAAGTGCAAATTGGCGGAGGCATCCGTTCGGAAGACGATGTTGCTTTTTATCTGAAGAATGGTGTGAGCCGCGTCATCCTTGGTAGTGCTGCAATTTCAGATCCTGATTTTGTAAAAGCAATGCTTGCAAAATACGGTGAAAAAATTGCGATCGGCATCGATGCAAAGGATAGCTATGTGGCAACGGAAGGTTGGTTAAATACATCGAACGTAAAAGCAACTGAGCTTGGAAAAACGCTTGCAGATGCTGGGGCAGAGGTGTTTATTTTTACAGACATTGCAACTGATGGTATGCTGTCCGGTCCAAATGTACAGGCGATCGTTGAAATGGCTGAAGCAACTGGAAAACAAGTGATTGCTTCCGGTGGAGTGAGCCAACTTCAAGACTTAATAAATCTAAAAGAATATGAAGCTAGTGGTGTTGCGGGTGCGATTGTCGGCAAGGCTTTATATACAAAGCAATTTACAGTGAAGGAAGCATTAAGCGAGGTGAACGGCCGATGATCACAAAACGGATCATACCTTGCTTAGATGTAAAAGAAGGCCGAGTGGTAAAAGGCGTTCAATTCGTTGAACTTCGAGATGCTGGGGACCCAGTGGAGCTAGCTGAATTTTACGACCAGGAAGGCGCCGATGAGTTAGTTTTCCTTGATATTTCAGCATCCCATGAAGGTCGCGAAACGATGGTTGATGTCGTCGAGCGTGTAGCGGCAAAGCTTGCGATTCCGTTTACAGTTGGTGGCGGCATTAACACATTGGAGGATATGAAACGCATTTTGCGTGCCGGTGCGGATAAGGTTTCCTTAAATACAGCAGCGGTAAAACGTCCAGAACTGGTAACAGAAGGTGCTGAATTTTTTGGCTCCCAATGTATTGTTGTAGCGATTGATGCAAAATATGATGAACAGTTAGGCTCATGGCGTGTGTATACTCACGGCGGCCGCAATGCGACAGACTATGAAGTGATTGCGTGGGCTAAAGAGGTTGTTGAACGTGGAGCAGGAGAAATCCTGTTAACAAGTATGGATAAAGATGGAGAAAAATCAGGCTTTGATCTAGCTTTAACAAAAGCGGTAAGTGAAGCTGTTTCTGTCCCGGTGATTGCATCCGGTGGTGCTGGAAATGCTGACCACTTTGTTGACGCCTTTGTAGAAGGAAAAGCAGACGCAGCTTTGGCGGCTTCTATTTTTCATTATAAAGAGACATCAGTGAAAGAAGTTAAAGATTATCTCCGAAAAAAAGGAGTGAATGTTCGATGAACGTTTCACAGGTAAAATTTGATGAAAAAGGGTTAATCCCAGCTATCGTACAAGACGCAGTAAGTAAAGAGGTACTAACTCTTGCTTATATGAATGAAGAATCATTAAAAAAATCATTAGAAACAAAAGAAACATGGTTTTGGAGCCGTTCCCGTGCCGAGCTTTGGCACAAAGGTGAAACATCAGGCAACACACAAAAAATTATCGATATCAAATATGATTGCGACCAAGATGCTTTAGTGGTACTCGTAGTGCCCGCAGGTCCAGCTTGTCACACTGGTTCATACAGCTGCTTCACTGGTTCATTATTGGTTGATGGCGAAGATAAAAAGGAAAGTGCTAGCACTGACCGTTTTGCCATCATTAACGAGCTGGAAAGTGTGATCGCTCAGCGTGAAGCTGAAATGCCAGAAGGTGCCTACACAACTTATTTATTTGATAAAGGCGTAGATAAAATTTTGAAGAAAGTCGGCGAAGAAGCAACAGAAGTCGTCATTGCTGCAAAAAACCGCGACCCAGAAGAGTTAAAATGGGAAGTAGCTGACCTAATCTATCACGTACTCGTATTATTGCGTGAACAAAAACTTCCACTAGATGAAGTTTTAAATGTACTTGTCGAAAGACATAGCCAGAAATCAAAATAATAGCTTAAAAATATAGAAAAAGTATGGTGCATCCGTGAAAAACGGTGATGCACCATACTTTTTGCATTTAACAGAATGGTCCTTAATTACCTTATCAGTAGTTATTGTCCGCCTTTAGCTTGATATTGTCGAACTGGCTCCCATTATTGTCCGCTAAGTACTGCTTATTGTCCTAGAATTACGAGTTATTGACCGATAAACGTAAATTATTGCCTAATTGCCGTAATTTGGAAAATTTTAAACCCACCAACAAACTTAACCGCAAAACAAACCCCATCTGAGCCAGAGTTCCCGACCCCGCGTCCCAGCACCCATCTGAGCCAGAGTTCCCGACCCTGTGTCCCAGCACCACAGAACGTAAAACAATTTTAAATGTCGTTAATTCCGTAAGCAACCAAGTGTGAAGTGTGTTATACTATGTTCGGTAAACTTTTTTCAAAACAGAAGTGGGCCATGGGGGCGGGTTCTCCGGTTCTTTTGCTGTCCACACTTCTATGTCGTACATCACCCTTTATGGAGGTTTTATGGAAACACGTAAATACAATACGAACCAGCCGATTGGGCAGCTTGTGCAGTTTGCGCAGGATGGGGAGTATTTTTTCAAAAAAGGACTTAAATATTATCGCAGACGCGATTTATATAAAGCAAAAAAATATTTTGAAAGAGCTGTCCATTTTGATCCGAAGGAACCGGTATTTTTGTGTCAGCTTGCAGTTGTGTTATCGGAAATGGGAGAGTTTGAAAAATCAAACGTCATCCTAACCGAAATTGTTGAGAAACTTGAACCTGAAATGTATGAGTGTTATTCATTTCTTGCTAATAATTATGCCTATTTAGGCTTATTTCAAGAAGCTAAAAAATATGCGAAAAAGTATCTTGAATTCGCTCCAGATGGTGAATTCTATGAGGATACGGAAGATTTGCTAGATCTACTAAGCATCGAGACAAATGAGCTAGATGGATTTCATGATGAGGAAGAAGAGCTCATTAATAGACAGGAAACGGCACGGGAACTACTTGAAAATGGGAAGCTGGAAGAAGCAAGCATGATGCTTCAGAAGATCGTCAAGGAGTATCCTGAATTTTGGTCTGCCCATAACAATTTATCGCTTGCCCAGTTCTATCTTGGAAATGTAAGCAAAGCGATCAAAATTGCCCAAGATGTGCTTAAGAAAAGTGAAGGCAACCTGCATGCTTTATGTAATTTGGCCGTTTACTATCATTATCTTGCTCGTGAAAAAGAAGTCGCTTATATCGTAAAACAGCTACGCGTTGTTTATCCGATTGATATGGACCACCGCTCAAAGCTTGGTGTGACGTTTGCGTTATTAGGGCAATACGAAATTGCATTCAAATGGTTGCGTTGGCTTCAAAAGTTTGGCTATGAGGGAGACGGGGCTTTTTACTACTGGCTAGCCGTTTCAGCTTACCATACGGATAAAAAGCAATTAGCCGATGAAATGTGGCAAAAGGTCATTAAGCTTAATCCGGAAAAAAAAGGAGCAGAGCCTTGGTTAAAGGTTCAAGCTCAGCAGTCAAAAGGAAAAGCCATCAATCATTCCTTAATCCAACAATTTAAGGAAACAGACAGTGATGAGAAAAAGCTATTGATTTTGCTTTTATTAAAAAGATCAGGAAACACCAGATCTTTAGAGGAAATAAACTCCTATTTACTGACAAATAATGAATCTGAAGTTGTTAAAGAATTTACTGGTTTAATGTTGAACAAACTAACCAACAAACAACTGAATGCTTCTTCACGTCTAGCAGATGGACTGGAGGTCATTGATGCACTCTCAGATCAATGTACATGGCCTCAAAGTTTGGAGCAGAAATTTTACATGCTGTGGTTTAGAATCTTGCTGAATGCCTTACATTCGCCTATCAGCTTTAAAAATAGCCATGCATGGGCAGCAGCGATTGAATATTGCTGTTTACGGGCAGAAGACCAACAAGTTACACAAAAGCAAATTGCTGAAAAATATGTGATCTCAACCTCTACTTTGAGAAAATATATGAATTACGTAACAGAACTAGTGTAACTTTCTTCATCAGAACTCACCCGTTAGAAGAGTGAGCATATTAATAGACGACAAACTAAAATTTGTTTAATATATAAGATATAGATTATAGGGTATGGGGTATATGAAGCCAACACCGAAGAAGAAACTAAATGAACCCAATGCCCAAGAGCTCAAACAAAGGAGAGTAAAAAAAATGAGTGAAGAAAAAATTTGGGATGTAATTATTGCTGGAGCAGGTCCTGCAGGAATGACAGCAGCGGTGTATACATCAAGGGCAAATCTATCAACATTAATGCTTGAACGCGGTATGCCTGGTGGCCAAATGGCGAACACAGAAGACGTTGAAAATTACCCAGGCTACGAGTCCATCCTTGGTCCTGAATTATCTACAAAAATGTTTGAACATGCGAAAAAATTTGGCGCAGAATATGCTTATGGTGAAATCAAACAAATTATTAATGAAGATCCATACAAAATCGTGGACTGCGGCAATAAACAATATAAAGCAAAAACGGTCATTATTACAACAGGTGCTCAGCATCGAAACCTTAATATCCCTGGCGAAAAAGAATTAAGCGGACGCGGTGTTTCTTATTGTGCTGTTTGTGACGGCGCCTTTTTCAAAGGAAAAGAATTAGTCGTTATTGGTGGCGGTGACTCAGCCGTTGAGGAAGGTGTTTATTTAACACGCTTTGCTACAAAGGTTACATTAATCCACCGTCGTGAAGAATTACGTGCTCAAAAAATTCTTCAAAAACGTGCATTTGAAAATGAAAAAATGGAATTCATTTGGAATGCTGTTCCTAAAGAAATCAAAGGCACAGATGGAAAAGTATCAAGCATTCTAATCGAAGATGTGAATACAGGGGAACAACGTGATTATAAAACAGATGGTGTGTTTATTTATGTTGGTCTAGTTCCATTAAGTGAACCATTCAAGAGCCTAGGAATTACAAACGAAAATGGCTATATTGAAACAAATGATTTAATGGAAACAAAAGTACCTGGAATTTTTGCAGCTGGAGATATTCGTGAAAAAATGCTTCGCCAAATCGTTACGGCCACTGGTGACGGAAGCATTGCGGCTCAAAGTGCTCAGCATTACATCGAAGAGCTAGAAGAAAAATTAAAAGGCTAAAAAACAGGAAAAGATTACAAAAATTTAACAACTAATTAATGTTGTTGTAATAGGAATGAAATAATATTGGGGTATGATAGATGTAAATAAAGCCCCCCTTTATTAAAATATACATTTAACTTTATTCAATGAATAAAGTTAAGCCTCCGGCGGATGCCTCAGATTTTCAAAGGTAGTTTTTCGAGCAGGCTCGAAAAAATCTGGGCGCAAATACGCCAAGGCGCATTTGATCTAATTAAAAGGGACTGCCTTACTAAAGGCAGCCTCTCTTTTTTATGTCAAAATATCTTTAATACAGTAAGGCTGGAAAAAGGAAGAAAATTGTTACCTTTACATAATAATAGTATAATGATTTCATGGGAGACCATTTGGGTAATTTAACCTTTACCTATAATGGAGGTTTGAACGGAAAAAGAGGTGATGGTATTGCAGCGGATTACGAATTGTGTATTAAGGAAGGGTGACAATATTCTTCTTCTTCAGAAACCGAGGCGAGGCTGGTGGGTAGCACCAGGTGGAAAAATGGAATTAGGTGAATCTGTAAAGGAATCGGTCATCCGTGAATATCATGAAGAGACAGGGGTAACGTTAAAAAATCCGACTGTCAAAGGAATTTTTACAATTAATATTAAAGAAAACGATCAGGTTATATCAGAGTGGATGATGTTTACATTTTTGGCTCAAGACTATGATGGAGTTAACCTTGATGAATCTAGCGAGGGAATTATTAAGTGGCATTCGGCTAGTGACGTGTTGCAGCTGCCAATGGCACCTGGTGATTATCACATCCTAGACCATTGTATGAATGGAAATGGAGTGGTATATGGTACATTCACGTACACGCCAGACTTCCAACTGATTTCTTATCGCTTAGATCCATCTTAATATGTGATAATATTCATGATATAAAAAATACATTGAACGTTTTTAAAAAACAACTGTGAAAATAAAGTGTTGGGGAATTTCGCGAAGGAAGGGAAAGTAAAAATGGCTACACCAAATCAGGATGTACAAATGGTTATTATAACCGGGATGAGTGGTGCAGGTAAAACTGTCGCTGTTCGAAGCTTTGAGGACCTTGGTTTTTTCTGCGTTGATAATTTACCACCAACACTACTTCCTAAATTTTTGGAGTTAGTCAAAGAGTCCGGAAATAAAATGAATAAAATTGCCTTAGTCATGGATATGCGCGGTCGAGAATTTTTTGATACATTAATAGACGCGATTGATACCATGAGTGAAGTAAGCTGGATTACTCCACAAATTCTGTTTTTAGATGCAAGTGATCAAGTTTTGGTGAGCCGCTACAAGGAAACGAGACGGTCACATCCATTAGCACAAAGCGGTCTGCCGTTAGAAGGAATCAAGCTTGAAAGAGAAATTCTTGATGAATTAAAAGGCAGAGCCCAACATATTATTGATACTTCTGAGTTGACCCCTAGAATGCTGCGGGAAAGAATCATTAGTGGGTTTACGCAGGATAAACAACATGTTTTTACAGTGAATGTGATTTCATTTGGCTTTAAATATGGGATTCCCATTGATGCTGACCTCGTTTTTGATGTGCGTTTTTTACCGAATCCTCATTATATTGATTCGCTTCGCCCGAAAACAGGTCTTGATGAAGAGGTGTCCTCATATGTATTAAAACAGCCGGAAACACAAAAGTTTCTTGAAAAGCTAATTGACCTACTAACCTTTATGCTGCCACAATATAAGCGTGAAGGAAAAAGCCAGTTGGTGATTGCGATCGGCTGTACAGGTGGGCAGCATCGTTCAGTGACGATTGCAGAATATATCGGGAAGCATTTCGAAAATGGCTATTTTGTTGGTCGAGGGCATCGTGATATTGAAAAAAGAAAAGGAAAAAGGTAACGATACATGGAATGGAGAAAACTGCCTAGAATTGTAGTGATTGGCGGGGGAACTGGGTTACCGGTGCCTCTTCGTGGATTAAAGCAGTATCCCATTGATATCACTGCGGTTGTGACGGTAGCGGATGATGGAGGGAGTTCCGGAAGACTGAGGAGTGAACTCCAGATCCCGCCTCCCGGGGATATTCGCAATGTTTTGGCGGCCTTATCAGAGGTTGAACCTTTAATCGAGAGCTTGTTTCAGCACCGCTTTCGAAATGGCAATGAGCTGTCAGGTCATGCACTAGGTAATTTATTGCTTGCTGCGATGACGAGTATTACTGGAGATTTTGTGAGTGGCATACGTGAAATGAGCAAGGTTCTTAATGTCAAAGGAAAGGTACTGCCTGCAGCCAATCGGGCCATCATTCTCCATGCCGAATTGGAAGACGGGGAGGTCGTGACAGGCGAATCGAAAATACCAAATGCAAATAAAAAAATAAAGCGTGTATTCCTTACGCCATCTGATGTGGAACCACTCCCTGAAACATTGGAGGAAATTAACAACGCTGATTTAGTTGTTATTGGCCCTGGAAGTTTATATACTAGTATTTTACCGAATTTGCTTGTTTCGAAAATAGGGCAGCAGCTTTGTCACTCCAAAGCAAAAAAGGTATATGTTTGCAATGTCATGACGCAAGCGGGAGAAACAATGGGCTACACCGCAAGTGACCATGTCAAAGCATTGTACGATCATTTAAAATGTGCCTTTTTAAGCAGTATAATTGTAAATGATACCGAGCTGCCTAAAGAAGTTTT
>JAENZK010000130.1 GCA_016841285.1 Guptibacillus hwajinpoensis
AACTCAACTTCTTGACCAAGTGTTTCGTCTAAATAATCCTTTAACTTTTCATTTTCTTTAATAACGGTAGCTGGACTTTCATCAGGTAATAAAGCTACTTTTAGAACATTACTTTCCCCACTTGTGGAACTTGAACAACCAGTCATTAACGAAAACACAAGACTAAGAGCTACGGCAATTACTATTAGCTTTTTCATACTAATCCTCCTAATTTTCATACGGTTTGTAATTTGTTATTTTCAATTTTATTAGTTAAAAATTTCTCGCCATAAATATTTAGTAAATCCATATCTTTTATATTTTTTGCAATTCCATCATACTGAACAGTTCCATTTCTTACTCCAACAATTCTTTGTCCAAATGTTTTAGCATATTCAAGCTGATGGAGGTTGCAAATAATCGTCGTTCTTCTTTGTTGATTAATCTCTCGAAGTAATTCAAGAATTTCTCGACCTATTACTGGGTCTAAACTTGAAACAGGTTCATCAGCTAGAATGATCTCAGGATTTTGTACCAACACTCTTGCAATACCCACCCTCTGCTTTTGCCCACCACTTAGTTGGTCAACACGTGTATTTACTTTATCCTTAAGACCAACGATTTCGATTGCTTCCTCAGCCATTTTTCTTTCCTCTTTGCTAAAGAAGATATTCACTGGGGATTTGTAAGCAAGACGACCAATCAATACATTATGTAGGACGGATAAATTACCTATAACGTTAAAGCCCTGAAATATAAAACCAACTTTCTTACGTATTCGTTGAATGTTCCTTTTATTGACCTTTAAATCATTAATAAGAACTTCACCCGAGGTAGGCGTAACCAGACCATTGATACATCGAAGCAAAGTAGATTTTCCCGCTCCACTCGAACCTAAAACAATAAGAAATTCACCTTGTTTTACTTCAAACGAAATATTCTTTAATACTTCATTTTGACCGAAGAACTTCTCTAGCTTATTTATTTGTATCATGTACTTTCCCCCTTTCTTACTTACCCTATTAATCATAATTAATAATTATTAAGGAAGTATTAACACCCTATTAACAAAGCAAAAGTACAATAGTATAAAATTATATTTCGCATAACTAATTACTTATGGAGTGTGTTTCTTATGAACATTAATCTTCGTCAGTTAGAAATTTTTATGAATGTAGCTAATACAGGAAACATGACAAAGGCTGCCAAAAAGTTGTATATGTCTCAGCCTGCTGTCAGTCAAACCATTATAGAACTTGAAAATAACTTTGAAACTAAACTCTTCGAAAGATTAAATAGGAAATTGATTTTGACATATGCAGGAGAGGTTTTGTTTTCATATGCCAAAAAAGTTATTGGATTAATTGATGAGGCAACCAGTACTATTGAAGATATATCAAAAGCTCATACTGGGAAGATAAAAGTAGGTGCAAGTACCACTTACGGAATTTATTTATTACCTAAAATCATTGCTGAATTTCAAAAGCATTATCCAAACGTTGAAGTGGAGTTTACTATTGATAACACCCATATTATTGAAGATCTTATTATTAACCGTAAAATTGACATAGGAATAGTAGAAGGTATCAATTACTCTCCGGAAATAAAATCCGAAAAGCTTTTTGATGATAAGCTTTCTTTAATTTGTTCATATAATCATAAATGGGTAAAGACAAAGAAATTTGAAGTTACACCTGAAGATTTAGGTAGTGAGGTATTAATTTTAAGAGAAAAAGGTAGTGGAACAAGACAAGTAATAGATGATGTTATTAAATATAACAAAATACCGTATAAGACAATATATTCATTAAGTAATCAAGAGGCTATTAAAAAAGTAGTAGAGTCAAATATCGGCATCTCTTTTCTTACTCAAATATCAGTCCAAGAGGAAATTAAAAATAAAAAGCTTGCCCCTATACATATTCAAAATGTACAATTCAAACGAGAGTTTAGTATGATTTACCATAAAGATAAGTACCGATCCTTACTATTTGATAAATTTGTTAACCAATTAAAAACGTACCCTTATACGGAATAGCGTCAGGAAAATAAATTGATATTCCCTTTTCTTCACGTAATAACGAGAATTTCCCTATTGGAATGTATAATTATTAACTCTCTATAAATTAACATACCTTTGGGAAAGAACTTATTAAAAACATCCAAATTTAAAAGCATTATTATCTACAACAAAATATTAATTTGAAAGTTCATTTTTATAAAATGATGTAATTTCTGGGCGCACTAAAGAAAAAGCTTGGAGATTCTCCAAGCCTATTTTGCACACAAATGTCACTATCCCACATATATGTTAACTATTCGACGTTCAATCACTACATTTCTAGTTAGGTGTACCTCTTTTATGAGTGAGCCATCCTCTGAATCTGGATTAATAAGATTTAAGTTACCTTGATATCCTTCTGGAGTTACCTCGAGTAAGACATACCCACCAATCTTTAGGGTTTCCCTTGGTTCATTCCATATAACCATACCATCTGAATTTGTTACGCCTGTCATTTTTACTTCATCATTAAATTGTCCTGTAGTGCTGTCCCAATAATTTTCCCAAGTAAGCTCCTCAATTGGAATATCATCTAGTTCTCTGGCTAGCAGAAAGGTAATACCTCCAGGTTGGCCGTCTAATGGTCCACCTACCATTTCTTTGTTAACATTAATATTTTCTTTAGGGATGGTCGGTACAGTTGAACCAATTGTAAAATTTGTTCGCAATGTCAAATCTTCTTCAGGCGGGAAAGTTGGATCCGTACTCATATATACAAAGTATCTTGCGCTAAAATTAGATGTACTTTCAAAAAGTGTCGCAACATATAGATTAAATTCTGTAGTAGTCGGTAAAATTTTAACCTCCCCCAAACCAAGTATCCGATTACTACCTGATTGTTCAACCCTTACATAATAGGTAGTCGGTTCAGTTATAGGAACATAATCTACAAGGTTTTCGACATTAATCATTACCTCTTCAGCACTAGCAAACGTTTCTTGGGTTGGATATATTAATTCAATTTCCGGCGCTAAGGAAACAGTTAATTGTGTAAATGCTGTAAATCCGCCATCAACAGTTTCAACAGTGATGACAACTATTCCTGGGGAAATTGCACTAACTATTCCTGTGTCAGATACGTTCGCTACATTAGTGTTGGAAGATCGCCATATAACTGCTGGTGTAGTTACATTCTCAGGGGAGACAGTAGCAAGTAGTTGTATAGTTTGACCAACATATAGGGAAGCTACTGTAGGCTCCACGCTAACTCCAGAGACTGGAATAGAACTAGAGTCTTGGTCAACATTAATAACTAACTCAGCTGTTAAATCGGTACCATAAACATCTCCGATTAATGTGTATATCTGTTCAGGGTCATTAGGGATAACAAAAGTTGTATCAAGTACTTGACCTGATTCAGTTCGCCAAGTTACAGGAACATTCATAGTGGCAGGAGGGGTCGTATTTAGTTCTACTACAACCGTATCGGGTAGGAGGATGATTTGATTTCTAACAGCAGTAATTGGTTGAGGGCTAATGACGGATTCAATATTTGAAACTGTAACAGTGCTGGTTGCAACAAAGTTTCCTTCAGCGGTTCTAGCTGTAATCACTGCTGTTCCTTCCATAATAGCAGTAACTTCACCATCTTCATTTACTGTAGCAACCGTTAGATTACTACTACTCCAATAGATAAGTTGATTACTTGCGTTTTCTGGTAGTATGGTAGCCAATAATATTTCTTGTTCTCCCGGAAGGAGCCGTAATGTTTCTTGGTCTAGTATAATACCCGTAACAGGAATATTAGATGCCACATACTCTAATGTTTCTGTCACAATTCGTTGGTTTCCAGTTAAGCGAATTTGTTTAGCAGGTGTAATAAAACCAGGTACATCCTCTCCTCGAATCGCAACATCACCACTTGGTTCTGTTACAAAGGTTGCGACTCCATTCACTGTGGTAACAATAGTGATTCCATCTTCTCGAATTAACGACACATCAACTTCCTCAGGATGTGCAATGTCATCTGGCCATTGTACGGTAACTGTTAAAAAAACTTGCCCGGGTTCTGTATCAGGTCTCCCTCGATCAACATAGCCAGTTATGTCACTTGATCGTAAAGTTACAATCGTACTGTTACCTTGCTCATCTTCTACCTCCAAAGTTACAAAACTTTCTGTTACTTCTAATAGGACACCAGTAGTTGAATATGGCGGTGTTGTTGTAATTAATTCCACGTTTCGACCAACGAGCTCTTGTAATGGTTCAGTGATGGGATCGTTTTCGCCACAGCCCCCTTCCGAAGCAGGTGCAAACCCAATAATATCCTTAATTTGATAAACACCAATTCTCGTTTGTGGACTACCTGCATCATGTCCACTTCCAAGTTGCAATCGAATGGTTTCCTCATTTACTTCAATTAATTTTCCAGTAATATTCGGACGTCTTCCGCCAGGAGGACTTGCTGAAGTGATGAGTTCAATATTTTGATTAAGAGCATTTAATAATTGTTCTTTTAATTCATCGGTACTACATCCACAAGATTTTTCAATTGGAAGTTGACCAATTGCTTGTTCAAGTTCACTGATCTTTTGATCATATAAGGTAAACCGGGGGATAAGTTCTGATAAAATAGATGATCTTAATCTTTCTAATACTTTCTCAATGTGCTTTTCAAACTCTTTTCTTCCCAAGATATTCAAACTCCTTTCATAGCTTTTTCACTATATGCTATGAAAGGTTGATAAAACTGTAAGTGTTACAGCCTAGTAAAACCATAGTTTTGTCCTAGCTAAGCACAATGGAATTAAAAGGTGCCTGATACACGGTGCAAATCCTACCTTTTTTAGTGTTTGCATACAAAACAAAAAACACTCAAAAACATTGATATATCAACATTTTGAGTGTTTTACATTTTAAAATCAACTTGTTTTATAAAGATACCGGTGGTCGGGGTCGAACCGACACTCCTTTTGGGAACACGATTTTGAGTCGATTCAAAAATAACGACTAATCGATATTTCCAAAAACCGCTGATTTAATAAGGTTTTAAATACAATTTCTAATATAAAACAAAATATCATCTTATACGACTAATATAGTTATATTTACTTTAACAAAAAAGGATTAAGTAGACAAGATATTATTTCCAATATTTTTAAAGCACCCAATTTTAGTGCCTATGTACCACTAAGCAACTTTTTGATATTCACAAACAATAACTTCTTCATAGCCTTCCTTATCAATTATTGTTTCGTAATGAAACTGATATAATCCACCGACTACTTCAACAATACAATCTTCAAAAACTTCATAACCCATACATTCTTCTAATTCATTAATTGTTGCTAATTCATAATTTGGATTGTTTTCAAATTGAGCATCATCTGTAATATCGGGAAATTCGTTTCCTACATTATTAACACATACAAATACCTTTTTAGTTTCCATTCATAATCCTCTCCCTTTTTAATATTTATTTAGATAACTTCTTACTAAATACTAAGCCCAAAAGAATCAATTGCTTCTCACGTTCTGTTAAACGTAGCCATTGTTTATTATTAGTAATCATTTAATTTCCCCTTCTCCATTAGAATTTTTACTAATGCAAAATCATCTATAGGCTCACTTCTGTCAAAATGATTAACCAGAAATTCATACAACGACATATTTTTCATTAGGTTTAATACTTTTTCAATTTCTTCATCTTGATCTACAGGTGTACTATCATAAACCCCTAAAATAACTTCTGCCGTTTCATCATTTCGATAAACACCTTCTTTGTCAGTTGCCTTAACAGATTGTAAACAAAGTACCTTACCGAAATGATCAAAATAAATGATGTTATTTTCGTTAATTAAATAGGCTAATTTAGATTTTGTTCCAGATTCAAGTTCATAGATAAATGTTACTTTCTTCATTTCTATCACCACCTTCTTTACTTAATGGGTTTTACTTGTTAAGTTAAATATATACCTTTATAAAATGAAAGTCAACAAGTAAAACTAAAAAAGTTTTACTTAATAAGTAAAATATATTATAATAAAATTCAAGAGGAGGTTATCGCATGGCAGAAAGAAAAGGAACAAAAACAATGAATGAACTTGGAATTATTCCGAAACTCGGTGAAACGCTTAAAGAATTAGATACTTCAAGAAATGCATTGGCAGTTGAAGCAAAAATTCGACCTGCAACCATTAATGAATTAGTTAATGGAAAAATGAAGCAATTTAATTTTGAAACACTAGCTGATATTCTAAAAGCATTAAATAGAATCACTGAGGAAAAAGGACACTTAAAGAAATACAATGTTAATGATGTATTTGAATATGATCCTGACAAAAAAGAAACCACTAGGGGTTAATTCTCCTTAGTGGTTTTCTTAGTTAATTCCTGAATTAATATGTCGTATGCTTTTTCTTTCGATATTTTTATATCTTGCTCAGTTTTATTAATTGGTGGTTTAGTTTCAAAAACAATTTTAATATCTTTCATTTTTTCTCGATTACCTCATATCCGTATTTATCATTTACATACTGCACAAATAATATTGTAATTAAATCTTGTAATAACTCTTTATTTTCACCTTTTTTATAAATACAATCATCTGAAAATTTTAATTCTTGCCCCATAAAAATCCCCCTCTAAAATAATCATCTATTAATTTAGTCGTAAATTATAGGACTTCTTTAATGAAAAATTCCTTTATTGCATCCCCTGATCCTTTCTGTTCATTTTCATCTTTAGTAAATGAGATTGTAATCTTAAATCCATCTTTATTAGGTTTCTTTGCCTTTAAAATGGTTTCATCTTCTGTTTCTGTGCATTCATAATCTTCAGGTGAAAAAGACTTTTTCATTTTCATCAGCTCCATTCTTTGATGTGTATTCTTTTCACTACGTTCTACATAATACGTTATTTTGAAATAATTGTAAAAACATAAATTATATTAATATAAAATCAGAAAAAGGCAGCTAGAATTAACTAACTGTCTTTTAATTTTTTATTATCTTAAATCAACAAGCCTTTTGCATTTTGTACACTGGTAAAGGTCTGGTTCTACTTCACGATGCTTTTTTACTTTTCGGCAACCCTGACAATATAACTCTACGGTTCGGTTGCTGCCATGATCGTATTCATATTGGAGTAGGGTTTCATGATCTTGATCTTCTTCAAAGTCCTCTTTTTCTTGCGTTGCGTCTTTAAGCATGGCTCTTGCTATTAAAACTGTTAAACCACCGATAATATAATCCTTGAAATCAATTAACATATTAATCAATCCTTTTCATGTAGCAAGAATTCAAGTTTGCCAGTTTGATAATTTTTTAGAGGTAAAACCTTATATGCGTTATGGATTGTATATTCGTTTTGTAGATGGTCAATGAGTTCTGGAGAGTCTAAACAGAGAGTTAATAATTCGTGTGCAAGTGTAGTGTGATGTAGATTTAATGATCGGGCTAACCTTTTTAATTTAGTATCATAATGATTAGTTAAACTGATATTAACCCGGTTAACTTTTTTATCGCCTAAGCCCTTCCCCTCTATCACGTTTTAAACCTCCCTTTGAAATTACAATACAAATTGCAATGTGTAATTGTGTAACAATGTAACAATGGATAATAAGAGAAAGGGGTGACGTCACCCACTATTTCATTCTTTCGAAGTAATCACCTTTCCATAATTCGGTTTCGGACATATACCAAGGCGACTTGGGTATGATTACATTTTCATGCTTTTTATGTCCTTCCATGAGTTTTAAAAAATATGGGTTAAAGGGTGCGGTAAATATAGCAGCTCGAAATATTTGGTTATACGTTAAATCGGTATTAAATTTAAGGTGCATGACATAGCGTTCAATTTTTTTGTCATATCTTACGGTTGGTCTATACATTTACAACACTCCTTTGACACCTAAGAAAAATAAGATTGAATAGAGCAACAAAGCAGCGAACACCCATCCCATTTCATTTTGACCCATTAGACGTCACCACCTTATTATCAGTGTTTATAAGCTGTTCAATTAGTTGACGTCCTTCCTCCGATAAGTAAAGCCCTTCAATTTTCAGTAATTCCATAGCTGTTTCTTTTGTCATGTAGAATCTCTCCTTTTGATGTAATGACGTCTTGTTTTACCGTCTTGATAAAGGATATTTGGCACTGGTTGTCCAATATTCCTAGTCGAATAGGATTTTTATTTTTTGACCATACTGAATTCTAAACAATCAATTTAGGAGTGAGATTCAGTGTTTGGAATTGGCAAACCCTCAACAAAGTTAGGTAAGAAATTGAAAAAAGAAGGTAAATCAAACAAATGGCTACAAGAAAAGACGAATCTAAACAAGAATACTATTACTCAATTAACATCAAATAAAGATTACGAACCAAAACAACAAACAATAAAAAAGATAATGGATGTAATTAGAAAGGAAATCGATAAAAATGCTAAATCAGATGATTATTTTGATTTATAAAATAAAAAAGACCCTGCCGAATGACAGGGTTTAATCAGTATACTCATTAAAAAAATTGTATTTTAAAATCATCTTATGAAAAGTTCCTTGATCTTTAACTGAATATGGATGACTTGACTTGAAATAACATTTTAGATGTAATATTGTATTCATGTTGTCAAGGATTACTTTTTCATCCATCTCTACAAAATTAGTGCATTTTGGACAACGTAATTGACCAATAATTTCATACATTATTTTAAACTCTCACAAACTCTTTTGTCTCCATCGTTATCTAAACGATAAACATCTTTACCAAATATCCTCAATGACTCTTCAAATACTGACTGTGCTTCAGCTTGAGTTTTGAAGTCTGAACAATTGTAATCATCTTTTGTTAGTTCAATAGTTGGCTTACTTGGTGTTGTTGGTACTGGATTAGTTGGAATTGTCGGTGTTACAGGTTGAGTTGTTCCATTAACATTTCCATCAATAACAAATAATACTCTAGTTCCATTTGGATAATCTTCTAGTTGATTACCAACCCATGATCCTGATCCTCTATTATCTGAGGATTCTACATAAGCAATATCCGCACCTTCTCCACCTTCAGCACACATCGCCATAGGAAATTCATCTCGGTCATAACCTTCTTTAGTTGGTATTCCTTTTAATGACTCATCCCTGTTGTCGTCTGCTCCATCCCTATCAACTGTACAAATCGGAGATTCCCCATTTTCAATAGCATTTTTAATATGTGCAGCAGTTTCAGGATATTTTGAAGCAGGGAAATTTAATACCACATCATAATTTTTCCCTGTACTTATGATAGTTATTGATCTAGTAGTACCATTCCAATTAACATCTGAACCTAGTGCTTCACTTACAAAACGTAAAGGAACCATTGTTGAACTGTTAATTATTTGTGCAGGTGTAGAAATGGTTTTAGTTTGTCCGTTTACAGTAGGTTGATTTGAACCAATTCTTAGTATTACAGTTGTTGATTCTTTAGTTGCGGTAACAGTTTGGGTTGTCCCATTCCATTCTACATTTGCCCCAAGTGATTCAAATATTCCTCTTAATGGAACTAAAGTTGAACCATTTTCTAAAACTGGCGGTTGGTTATATGTTTGTTGCTTACCATCAATATAAACGCTGATAGGTTGTTCAGCCGACACATATGGTACTAATAAAAACAAAGACATTAATAAGATTAATAATTTTTTCATGTTATCCCTCCTAAATTATTACACTTCTATTTATAGAAGAGGGATTCCTGCTTTATTCTACAAATTTAGATTATTTACGAACAAAAATGGGCAGCATGGATAAATAAATAAATAAATATCCGTGTTGCCCAACCTAATTCATTTACGTTATAGGAATTCTGATATTTTTTCCTTCAATATGTTACGATCCCACAGGACTATATTATTAGATATAGCTAAGTCTTTAGCGGAATTTGTAAAGTAATTGTTAGTAATAACAATACCCTTATCCAAGTTATAAAAGTTTATTCCAGCAACAACCTCTTGGATTGCTTTGTTTGATACTGAACTTGAATAACATTTAGCTTGAACACCAATTTTATAGCCATTTTTCTCAGCAATAATATCAATTCCCTGATCACCTGACGTTTTTGTTACTTCTGATGAATATCCCATATTTGCAAAAAGTACCTGTACAAAGTTTTCAAATTCTTGACCAGTCATAAAGTCTATATCGTTTATTGTGTATTTATTTTCATTAGTATTTTTTCTTGTTAATTTGTTCGCAAAATCACTTAATTCTTTCTGCTTTAATACTTCGTTTAATATATCAACAAAATCAGCATAACAATTAATATAATTGTCATTATCAAACATTTGATTATCCATTAAGAAATAAATGAAAGGCGCTGCATTCCCTAATCTTTTTGGAACAACCGTTTCAATTGAACAGTAGGATTGTACTGCATCACGAATTGTCATTCCTGAAATATTTGTAAAATAATTTCCATAATTAGATTTCCAATAATCAGCAAAATATTTTATTGAATAAAGATAAACCAAACGATATGTTAAATAAATGGAAATATCTTCGTCATCAATAGCTAGGTTACTACCTAAAACTTGAGAAAGTAAATTCAATTTATTTTTAAAATAATAATCAACCTCATCTTGATTTTCAAGATAGATATATCTGCTTATTTGAATACCTTCTTTTTCTTCTTTTACTAATAGTAATGAGTCCCTTATTTCTTGAGTTGTTATTAATAAATCCTTTCCGATTTTGTTTCTTTGAATTAGTTTATATTCAATGCCAGCAATTATTTTATAATCAAAGAATACATCATTTGGTGTGTCTTCAATATAGTTTTCAATCAAAGAAGTAATTGTTTCATTTTCTAATAAATCTCTTGAAATTTTATCAATTGTGCTTCTAAAAGAAAGTCTTCCTTCAATAAATTCTTTATTTAACTCATTATAATGTTCAAGTACAATTTCAGCATCAAAATTTGAAACTACAAAAATATGCTCATTATCACCAATTTTTATGATTGACCTTTCTTCCTCGTATGGTTCAACCTTAATCTCTTTTTCAACATCTCCTCTACTTTTATTAGTTATTCCTTTCCATGTATTCCCGTTTTCTAGAAACGTTGTAATTTTTAAACTATGCCCGAAAAATTCTAAAGTCGCATTTACAAAATGATCTTCATCCTCATCAAAATAAAGTGCATTTTCAATAACTATTGGTGTTAATAGTAAATCTTTTTCATATTGTTCTTCAATTGAATCTTTACTCATTTAATCACACCACTCCTCTAAAATTACTATTATTTAATTATTCAATAAATAATGAAAAAAAACCTTTATTTTTTGGTTTAATATGGAAACATAATGATAGAATAATAGAGAGATTAAAAACTAAGGAGGTTTTAAGTATGGGATTATTAGATGGTTTACTTGGAAATGCTTCTGAGATTAATGTAAAAGAGGTTGAAAAAGAATTAGAAGTTATTTTAGCACCTAATGAAACAATTGAAAAAGCATACAAAATAATTCGTGACATGATGATATTTACTGATAAAAGGTTAATCATGGTTGATAAACAAGGGGTAACAGGAAAGAAAGTTGAATACCATTCAATTCCTTACAAAAATATTACCCATTTCAGTGTAGAAACCGCAGGTACTTTTGATCTTGATGCAGAATTAAAAATTTGGGTTTCTGGCTCACAAACTCCATTTGATAAGAGATTTGGTAAAGATAAAAGTATATACGATGTACAAAAAGCATTAGCATTATTTATTGCTAGATAATAAAAAAGGGAGTCATTCACCAACACACCTGTAAAAATGTGCTAATGAATAACTCCCTTTTACTTTCAATATTAATAAGTGTATTTATGTATCAAATTCCATATTCCCCTTTATTTAACCCATGATTTTAAAAAGGGAATATACTTGCAAGGTACTTACAACTAAAATTTAAAATAGGTGTATTTATGTATCTTTTGAGCATAATCTTTTAGCTATCTCCCTAT
>JAENZK010000131.1 GCA_016841285.1 Guptibacillus hwajinpoensis
TTTCAAAGATCATTTCGTTCGTCGTTTTCAGCGACAAGATTTATCTTAACATCTTCTTTCGCGGAAGTCAACAACTTTTTTTTAAATTAATTTTCAGCGTTTGTTTGACGCCGGGTTTTTATAATACCAAAAACAAAATAACTATGCAACACTTTTTTAAAATTAAGCTTAAAACAAAAGCTTATTTTTTGATTAGAGTTACTGAAATAGATATTGTTTTTTGGTCAGCGAAATTTATTTTATAACTTATTTTCACAGAAATCAACTATTTTTTAAAAAAACTTAAAAACAATTAATTAAACGTTTATTTAAAACTAGAAAAGGGCTTCTAATGCCTTGGAGCCCAAAGCATAACAGAAACCCCGATTAAACAAACAGTTGCCCCGATCCAATCATAAGTATCTGGTGCCTTTTTATCTATTCCCCATCCCCACAAGACGGAAAGGATAATAAATACGCCACCATAAGCTGCGTACACCCGTCCAAATGAAGGGAATTTTTGAAGTGTAGGGATGACGCCGTATAAAACTAGAATAAGTCCGCCTATAATTCCGTACCAATACGGCTTCCCTTCACGCAACCATAGCCAAACTAAGTAGCCCCCACCAATTTCGGCAAGTCCCGCAAGTATGAATATGAATATTGAATAAACCATATCCCCTTCACCTTTCTATTAGTTCTAAAAGCCCCAATTCCAAGCATGTACTTACTGAAAGATTTTTTACACCTGTTTGAAAACGCACTTCGATTGTGTCCTCAATGTACTTTACGATTTCACCATGTCCAAAGACCCTATGTTTGACCTGCCTGCCTTGTACCAATTCCTCTTGATCTTTTATGGCATTAGGGTTATACGGTATAGAAGTGTTTCCTACCTTTATCTTCTTTTTAGTCTGCGCATCGTTTTTGTTATTTTGAACAGACGGTGGATCGATTATATTTTTGACATAGGAAACAAATAATGAATCCTGAATCTTTTCCCCATCTCTTTCCCTATACCCAATTAGTTCTAGGTGTTTTTTTGCCCTTGTCATCCCTACATAGAAAAGACGCGTTGCCTCCTCAATCGCATCGCCTTCCACTGTTCCACCTGTGTAATCGTCTGATGAAGGAATGATTCCGTCAACTAAATCAATCATATATACGTGCTCAAACTCAAGCCCTTTTGCACTATGGAATGTAGAAAATGTCACCGCATTCTGACCTTTTCTCGACTTCGCTTTCTTCAGTTCAGCTTCAAGTGACTTAAGTCGATTCGCGAACTCCTCCATTGATTCTAATCCATCCGCGATTTCCTCCAGTGTATTGAGAATTCCAAAAAGGTTTTCCTTGCGAAAACCAAGGCGCTCACACATTTTCTCAAGAGCCTTTTCGTAGCCTAATCGCTCACGGATGACCTGAATGGCATGAAGCGGTGGCATTCCTTTCATCTGCCAGAATGTCTGTTTACTTTCCTTTAATGGTTTCACTTGATAATCCTGTATCTCCACAAAATTAATTAAGTTGTCAAAAACCGATTCATTGTTGTTAATAGCTTTTAATGCCGCCATCTGTTTTTTACTAATGTATCCATTAAATTTTAAATGGATTCTTTCTAAAATATCAGGGCGCTTGTCGGTATATGTCATCCGCATGAAGTTCAAGATATCTTGAACGACCCAATGTGAAAAAAAGCGATTGTCCACATCCTTCATAAAGAATGGGATGCCTGCTCGGTCAAACTCATTCATCAAAGCGATAGATGAAGAATTATTTCGGTATAAAACGGCCACTTCTCCCAAATCTTTAATCTCCTGTATCTTCTGTACTAAATACTTTGCTTGATAGATATAATCAGGCAAACTTCGAATTTGGATAGGTTCTAAAGCTGGATTTTCCGTAAACATATTTTTATCATAACGATTTTTATTTCTCTTAATAAATTGATTTGCTACATCAACGATGTCCTTGGACGAGCGGTAATTTTGTTCCATAAACAAAATTACTGCATTTGGATACACCTGCTTGAAATTAAGCAAATAAGACGGTTCCGCTCCACGCCAGCTATAGATGCTTTGATCATCATCGGCGACTACACAAAGATTCCCATGATTTTGAACCAGTTTCTCGATGATGGCATGCTGCACCATTGAAGTATCCTGGCTCTCATCTGTTAAAACATAGTCATATCGATCCTGATAAACCCGAAGAAGCTCACGATCTTCTTCTAAAGCTTGATTGGCAATCGTTAGCATATCATCATAGTCTAGCAGAAGCTTATGATATCCCGATTTTTTAAAAGACTCGTACTCACGGAGGATCCGCTCTGCTTCAGGCACATCAATCTTGACTGTCGACCACTTTTCCTCTGGTAGCATTTTATTTTTGATTAAGCTAATGTACGTTGTCAGCTCCTCCATTTGATCTTCAGTGATATTTTCCCCGACAATGGATTGAAACATGTTTCGTAGGATGATCTTCTTATGCAAAGGCTGCTCTTTCCAATTACCTTTCATTTGCTTCCCTAAATCCACATCTAAATCACCTTCGATGATCTGATATGGGATTCCCGCTTTACGAAAATAATCCCTGACTACCTGAAAGGCAAGACCATGAATTGTTGAAAAATCAACGGGAGGAAGCTCTGGAAAGAACCGTTTAAACCGTTCTTTCATATCATTCGCAGAAGCACGGCTAAAAGTAACCGCCTTGATTCTAGCTGGATATACTCCCTTCTCTTCAATTAAATAACCGATGCGCATAATAATCGTAGTCGTTTTCCCTGACCCCGGAGATGCTAGAAGAAGAAGTGGACCCTCAGTTTGGAGAACTGCTTTCCTTTGCACCTCATTCAAGGAAACCCCTAACTCTTGCTTTTTACGTTCAAAAAAATCTTGACTTCTGTTCATTTCAGAATTCTCCTATCATTTCCCGTTCAAAACTCTGCCCCCATTATAACATTATTTAAAATAGGAAAAACCGCTCAGACCTGAGCGGTTTTTTTCTTCAAAAAATATACTTTACTTTCCGAAACAAATAGTCCAGCTAATGTTAGAACCGTACCTAGCGCAGCCATTCCTGTTATTTTTTCATGTAAAACTATCATGGAAGTAACTACTGTAATGACTGGAATCATGTAAATATAAATGCTGGTTTTAACCGCCCCTAGCACTTTTAAAGCAAAGTTCCATGTAACAAAACAGAGCGCAGAAGCACCCAGTCCCAAAAACACAATATTAAATAAGTTCACAGGGTTAGCAAAACGCTCCAATCCCAATTTGAAATCATATAACAATAGAGCCGGCATCATAAACAAGATTCCATAGAAAAACATTCTTCTTGTTATTTGAATCGTATTATAGCCGTAACTACTAATTTTTCTTGTCAGAACTGAATAAAATGCCCAAACAATTGTAGCCCCAACTGCCAATAAATCTCCTAAAGGATTTAGTTGAAAGTTGGAAGTCCCACTAAAACTAATCAAGGAAATACCGACCATCGCAACCACAAAGCCAATGAAGAAATTACCTCGCAACGGCTCATCTTTTAAAAATAAGTGTATGAGAATCGCTGTAAAAAACGGTGCTAATGAACAGATCACCCCTACATTTGACGCCATTGTATAGGTTAAAGCGATATTTTCCAAAAGATAATAAAGAGTAACACCGCATAGCCCAGCTCCTGCAAATAGCAGTTCGTGTTTTTTATCCTCCACTTTCAACCGGTGTGGATATACAAGCATCAATGCAATCAATCCCATTATAAACCGAAAAAAAAGAATCTCGATTGAAGTAAAATCAATTAATAGTATTTTAGTAGAAATAAAGGTTGTTCCCCATATGAAAATAGTAAGTATAGCCACTAAATGACCGATAGTATGTTTATTTTCCATTTTCTTATCCTTTCAACCTGGCGAATTACAATCTCTTATCATTTTATCTCTTTTAAAAGATATTAACTATAATTAAACGTTTATTTACTTCACAATTTAACAATTCTTTGCATAATATTTACAGTGTTTAACATTAAAACAGTTGTAGGAGTTGTGAAATTATGTAAACATATACCTATAATTAGTTTTAAATCTAAATATTCAGACCACAATTTGGAGGTGTTCTCTTTGAGTGGAACAAATCGAAAAAACATTATGATCCCCGATAACCCTGTTTCTCAGTTTCTATTTTCTAGTATTTACGCGTCTTGGATATGGCTTATAATCCGACTTTATGTTGGATACGCTTGGCTTAACGCAGGTTGGCATAAGGTCCAAAGTGATGCTTGGACAGGAGAAAATGCCGGCGCAGCTATTCAAGGATTTATTCAAGGAGCTTTAACGAAGGCAGCAGATGGAAAAGATGTTACCGGCTGGTATGCAAGTTTCTTAGAAAATACTGTGCTTCCGAACGCAAAAATCTTTGGATTTGTTGTTGCGTATGGTGAACTATTGGTGGGACTTGGTCTTATTCTCGGATTATTGACTGGAATCGCAGCGTTCTTCGGAGGGGTTATGAACGTCAGTTTTCTTTTCGCGGGTACATTAAGTACAAATCCACTATTATTTATTTTTGCAACTTGGCTTGTACTTGCATGGAAAAATGCTGGTTGGTACGGCTTGGACCGCTGGGTACTACCATTACTCGGTACACCTTGGCATCGGGAATCATCGAAGAATAGTACTGATTCTTTAAATATATGATAAATATGGGCCACAGGTCTGGGACACAGTTCCCGACCCTGTGGCTCATTCACTTTATCTCTTTCTCTGTGAAAATCTTTTTACTCATAGTTTTTCTCCGTCTTCATGTTGTTTTTCTCTGTTGTATTTCTTAATTATACAAAAAAGTACCCTACAGGTAGACTTTTTTTAAGTGTCTACTCTATAGGGTACATTTTAAAAGCAATGAGGTCTTTTTTTATGGGCCACTGTTTGGGCTATGGGCCACAGTTCCCGACCCTGCGGCTCGAATAAAAGTAATAAAACATTCAAATTTCGCAATGCTTTCCCGTGTTTTTTATATGTATAATTATCTTTGTAAAATAGTTTGTGAAATACTTCACAATAATACAAAATGTTAATGGAGGACTTTCTAATGCGTTTACATGATAAGGTTGCGATTATTACGGGTGGTACATTTGGAATTGGCGAGAGCACAGCTTTACTTTTTGCTAAAGAAGGCGCAAAAGTAGTGATTGCTGCTCGTAATTTAGAAAAAGGCGAAAAGGTAGTGCAAAAGATTAAAGAACTTGGCGGTGAAGCCCTATTTGTTAAAACTGATGTGTCGAAAGAGGAAGATGTAAAAAATCTTGTTGGAGAAACAATCCAAACTTTCGGAAAGGTGGATATCTTATTCGCTAATGCAGGTGTCGGAGATATGGGAGATCTCGACACAGTAACCCTCGAGGATTGGAATTATACTCTTAGCGTTGACCTTACTGGTGTGTTCCTTTGCAATAAATATGTTATTCCGCATATGGAGGAGATTGGCGGCGGCTCCATTATTAACTGCGCATCAATCCTAGGACATGTGGGACAGCCATCTGTTACTGCTTACGCTGCTGCAAAGGGCGGCGTTGTGAACATGACTCGAACAGCTGCTGTTACATATGCAAGCAAGGGTGTTCGAATCAATGCAATTTGCCCTGGATATATTGAAACTAATATCCTAGATGGACTTTCTGATGAGATGTTGGAGCATTTGAAATCCTTACATCCAATCGGACGCCTTGGTAAACCTGAAGAAGTAGCCAATGCTGTATTATTCCTTGCCAGCGATGAAGCATCGTTTGTTACTGGCGCAAACTTGTTAGTAGATGGTGGATATACGGCGCAATAAAATATTATTTTTATTTGCAGATGTTAGGCACGCAATTTTTTCTAATAGCTTTGCGTGCCTTTTAACATTTTACTTTTTATCGTTCGCCCCTTATTTTTTTGTTACCATTAAACGCTGAAAAAAAGGAAAATGGTCTATTTGAATGACATTTTTCTTTTCCCATTCTTTCTTTTCTTCCTTAATATTTTGCAGTTGATGCGCACCGCGACTTTCTTCCCTAGCAGCACCTGCATAAGAAGCCACCCAAGCAGTTCTAATCTTATCTGCTAAAAACAAAGTTGATCTATCTTTCATTTCTTCTAGCTCAAAAATAATCGTTCCTAATTGTTTCGCCGCTTCCTCTAATGAACCGGTTGATCTTTCGATTCCTACTTTTGACCACATGATTTCTTTTACTTTTCTAATAATGCCCTGCTCAAAAGTTTTTGTTAATCCACCAATATATCCAAGTTGTTTTTGAACAGGAATATCCATACCACCCATAGTTGGAGTTGGTCTACTTTCCTTTGCTGCCATTCGACCAGCCCTTGCTCCAAAGACGAGTGCTTCCGATAGAGAACCTCCAGCAAGACGGTTAGCGCCATGAAGGCCACCTGAACATTCACCACACGCAAACAGCCCGGATAAGCTGGTCCTTCCCCATTCATCGATTTGAATTCCACCCATACAGTAATGCTGAACAGGCTGCATAAGCCACTTTCCGCTATATCCTTTTTTATAAAAACGGTAAAGGTCTGGACTGTCTTGTTCTAAAATATCTTCTGGTATTTGAGAAAAATTTAGAAAAACCCTATCTTGCTTAAACATTTCAAAGCATAAAATGTCTCTTGTTTCCAACTCTTTTTTCGGGAATTTCTCCATAAACCGTCCATTCGCTTCGTTGATAAGATAGGCACCTTTAGCAAATATTTTTGTTAACACATCGATATTGGCCGGCTCCTTTAAGCGGTATGGGTAAAATTGAACAAACTCCATATCCACAAGATTTGCTCCATGACGGAAAGCAATACCAATGCCTTCCCCTGACACATCTCTCGTATTATCCGATGAAGCATATAAACTACCAAAGCCCCCAGTTGCAAGAATAATGGAGGAAGCAAAATAGGTTGTTAGCATCCTGTTTTTTTCAATTAAGACACCATGAACAGAATTATGATCACTGAATAAATCTATCAGTGTTGATTGCTCATGAAAGTGGACGCCAATCTCATGGGCATAATCAGCTAAAGCTTTTGTAATATTTCTACCGTGTCCCCTACCAGCATAAACTCTCCTTGGAAAAGAATGACCTGGCGTACTAACCTTCATTTCCCGCTCTAGGTGTACCTTATACTTTGACTCAAGTTCGTCGACCCTGGTTGTACATTCTTCAGCCAGCACTCTCGCTAGCGTCTTATCTGTTATGTATCTACTTCCCTTTATGATATCTTGGTAAAAAATATCTGGTGAGTCACCTGTTGAGAAAATCGCAGAATGGACAGCATTCGCAATAACTGATGATCCGCCATATCCAATTTTCCCCTTTGACATGATTGCAACACTTACCCCTTCCTCTCTAGCAGCAATAGCTGCAGACAATGCAGCTTCACCACCTCCAATAACTATAACTTCATAATCATTAGAAAGTAATGTCTTCATATTAATCAACTCCCCTAGACTAATTAATACAAAATGGGACGCAGTTTCCGACCCTGTGTCCCTCTCTGAAATTCTCAAACATATTATTAATAGCTTTTTTGCAAAACATATTTACTCCCTTTTTTCCAACCAGACTCTATACCTTCTATTGGATCTTTCCATGCATTGTCCATTTCTCCTGGTATAAAGGATGCTATACCTTCCTTTACCTCAATCCACTTCCCGGAATCCATATCTAGAAAATATCCAGTTATCGATGTAGACAGTTGGGGAAATGGCGCTCCCTTTGTATAAATCGTTCCATAATAAATATAGCTTTCCGCATACTGATCATGAATCCAATCATCACGAAGATTTAACAGCCATAATTTATCTCCGCCCATTTTCCCCACTAGTTTTGCTTTTTTATGATAAGTATATTTCATTTACACTAATTGCAAGCTATCTTTTAGCATTGGAATGGCATCGACAACATGGCGATTGATCGCAAGTTTTTCTGGTGAATAACCCAATGCAAGACCAATTAACTGTGGCAAGTGAAGAACGGGCATCGTGATATTTTCTTCGAATTTTTTTTGTGCATCTGGTTGGTATGCATCCAACTGCATTTGGCATAGTGGACAAGGTGTTACTAAGCAATGTGCTCCTGAATTTTTCGGGGACAAACAATTCTTTCCTGTTAAGTGCATGACTTCCTTTTCAGCTGGGAAAACAGAGTGGAAGCCGCAGCATGCAAGACGCTGATCAAACTCCACACATTCTGCTCCAAGCGCTTCTGCCACCATTTCCATGGATTGTGGATTACGGTGATCTTCAAAGCCCATGATGTTAGGCGGCATGAGAATATGGCAACCATAAAAGTTGGCTACTTTTAATCCTGTTAAGGGACGTTTGACTTTTTGCTTTAATCGGTCAAGACCGTAGTCTTGAATGAGCGCCCATAATAAGTGAGTTACTTCTGTTGTACCTTTATATTTCATCCCTGTGCTATACCGTAAACTCTTGTTCACCTTTTCACAAAGCTTGGCGTTTTTATCAAGTTTTGCTTTACTTGTTCGGAGCATAAGCGTACATGTATTACAAACCGTAATAATTTTATCTACGCCTAGTTTTTCACCTAAAGCAATATTACGAGCATTGATACTAGTAGCTAAAAAATCATCGACATCTTGAATATGAGTAGCTCCGCAGCAGGTCCAGCCCTCTAGTTCAATTAATTCAATTCCTAATCCCTCAGCGACCTTCATCGTTGAAATCATCAGTTCACCTGCGGCTGATTCTAATGTACATCCTGGAAAAAATCCGTATCTCATGAGTTTCTAACCTCCTCCGCAAACTTGTAAAGCTCTCTTACGCCTCTAATTCCTTCTACTTCTTTTGGCATATTAAGCGGATTAATTTTCCCCTTTTTAATCATACGAAGTGCAAAAGGTATTTTGGTTGTGGCGGTTTTAAACAAACCATCGGTCTTAATCGGTAACATCGTTTCATTCAAGCGACCTTTGCTGCGAACATCATAATGGAAGGCGAAAGCGTGCTTGGCTCCTTGGTTATTCACTTCTCCCATTTGTATGGTGGCTTGACGTAAATAAGCAACTTGGTCAGTTAATGGAATTTCTTTTGGACAACTTGACACACATTGCATGCAATGCATACATTTCCATAGTTCATTTTCTAAAACTGGGCCAATATGTTCCTGTGGCGCAGCATCCCTTGAGTCCACTGCAAAACGGTAAGCCCGGTTCAAAATAAACGGCTCTAAATAAGTTCCATCATTTACGGCCAGCTGGTTACATTCAGAAGCACAAATACCACACAGGATACAGTCTGTTGGTGAAGCGATTTTATGGTAATCATCCTCACTTTGGGTAAATCCTTTTTCGACACTACCTTCATTGGTTGGGATTAACCATGGTTTTACTTTTTCCATTTTTTCCATCTTTGGTTCCCATTCAATCGCTAGGTCTTTAATGACTTCAAAGTTATTTAAAGGTTCAAATGTCAGATGGTTGGTCTTAAAGATATCTAGTACTTCATCAAGGGAAGTTTTACACGCTAGAAAGGATTTTCCGTTTACTTGTACCGCACAGCTTCCGCAGATCGCATGGCGGCAGGCTGACGTAAAAACAAGGGTTGGATCCAGTTTCTCACGAATCGAGGTTAAGGCCCAAAGAATCGTTTTTCCTTTTTCATAAGGTAAACTATAGTCTTGATACCAGATATTTTTTGTGTCATTTCGTTTGATTTTAAAATGTATATTTCTCATCAGTATTTCCGCTCCTCCGGTTGATATTTCGTGATTTTGACCGGGATATACTCTAACCGATAGTTATCTTTATCTTGATAAATCAAGGTATGTTTCAAGAATTTTTCATCATTACGCGTTGGGTAATCGGCTCTAGAATGAGAACCTCGACTTTCTTTACGATTAATCGCCCCCATGGCGACAGCTTTGGCAAGTTTTAATAGATTCCCAATTTCAATGTAATTGATAAACGACATATTATAGGGAATAGAGTTATCCCCAATATAAGCATCTTCATATTGATGGAGTAGATCTTCAATCGTATTACGAGCGATCATCATTTCTTTTTCTGTACGGAAAATTCCAACGTTATACCACATCGTTTCCGCCATTTTATCGCGGATCTCAAACATATTCACACCTGTTTTTTTCGTGCGAGTTTGTTGGAATTTATGAACCCATTTCTTTGTTTCCTCCTCTACTTTTTCCGTGGATGAAAAGGATCTTCTTTTAGCAGACTCTTTAGCACCTAAACCGGCATACTTACCAAATAACACTACGTCAGCAACCGAATTACCCCCTAAACGGTTCGCTCCGTGTATCGAAACAGAACAACATTCACCTGCCGCATGAATACCTTCAATTGGTGTGGAAAGAGTTCTATAATCACTAATATGAATGCCACCCATCATATAATGACAACTAGGACGAATTGGCACAGGTTCTTTAACGAGGTCTACACCTTCGAAATCTAGTGCTAACTCACGTACTTGTGGAAGCCGTTCCATGATTTTTTCCTTACCTAAGTGACGTAAATCCATGAGGACATAAGAAGTCATCCCTTCCCCAAAGCCACGGCCTTCTTTAATTTCAGTCTCGATGGAACGTGCTACTAGGTCACGTGGGCCGAGTTCCATTTTCTCCGGTGCATAGCGAGCCATAAAGCGTTCGCCGTCCTTATTTAGTAAATATCCACCTTCACCACGACAGGCTTCGGATAAGAGGACGCCTGTAGAAGCGAGGCCGGTTGGATGGAATTGAACAAATTCCGGGTCTTTTAATGGGATTCCGACATTGAAACAAGCCGCTGTTCCATCACCCGTCATATTGATCGCATTAGTTGTGCGGCTCCAATAGACACGTCCAAATCCACCTGTTGCAATCACAACGGATTTTGCCTGAATACCATGAATTTCTCCTGAACGCATATCCATGGCCACAATTCCTTGGAAATTACCCTGATCAACCACTAATGATAGTAAAAACCAGTCATTATGGAACTTCACTTTATTCTTGAGACATTGCTCATACAAGGCATGAAGGATAACGTGACCAGTTTTATCCGCCGAATAGCACGTTCTTGGACTTGAAGCTCCCCCGAATGGACGCTGAGCCACCTTGCCATTTGCATCACGCGAAAATGGAACCCCCATATAATCGAGTTCAGTAATGAGTTCAGGCATATGTGTTGTGAAAAATTCAACCGCATCCTGATCAGCAAGGAAATCGCTTCCTTTTACGGTATCTCGAAAATGCTTTTCTACTGAGTCTGTTGCATCACGATATCCCATCGCAGCATTAATCCCCCCCTGCGCCGCCCCCGTATGTGAACGAGTAGGGAAGATTTTACTTAAAACAGCTACTTTTAAACTAGGATCCTTGCTGGCATAAAGCGCAGACATCATTCCTGCGCCGCCAGCTCCTACTACTACTACATCATATTTCAGCATAATAAACGTCCTCCGCATCTGCTGTACTGGTAATCTATAAGTTTGCCACCTTTAAAAGACGCTTTTCAATTTCTTCATTATTTACTATCTTTGCAGGTAACATTTGAACAGTTCGACATTTGGAACAAAGTACAAATGGTATTTTAAACTCGTAAGCATCATCACAACCATGGAGGTATTCAACGCCCTCTTCAACAATCAACTCTGCCTGACAACATTCTGAATAGCCTTTCATAATTAAACTCCTCCTATTGGTAGAGACCAAAGAAGGATAGATAAAATTCCTTCTTTGGCCTCTCAAATTGGCTTTACCAAAGACCTAATACTTTCCACCACATTCCACCGATAACACCCCAAATTATTAAGTGTGCTATCGATACAACAAATCCTACAGACCACCACTTGTTTTGAGTCACATAGCCAGCTCCGAACATTACTGGAGCAGGACCACCACCATAGTGAGTCGTACAGTAAAAAATGTTACTGAAGTAGGCGAGTATTAGTGCTGCTAACA
>JAENZK010000132.1 GCA_016841285.1 Guptibacillus hwajinpoensis
AAAAGTTAGTTGACCAAGATGTCCTGGTTTTAATAATTCATTAAATCTATCTTCTGTCAGTGGATCGGCTGTTTCTTTAACTTCTTTTACCCATTCATCAAATTTAGCTTGACTCATAGCTGTAACATTAAATGTATTTTCCGCAAAACCTTCCCCACTGAAGTTTGCGTTTCGTCCCATAAATTCCCCAGGCGTATCTGCCGCTAGGTGTAATGTCGTAATCATGTCGGACATCGCATATTTTTGACCTCCAAGCTGTGGAATCCAAAAACTAGTGATTGGTCCGTGGGAATATAGTTTGAATTCAAGCGCACGATCCGTAGGAATATAGAGGTAATTTACTGTTTCTATTCCTTCTTCCGGATAGCTGAAATGCCATTTCCAGTTAGAAGAAGAAGCATAGACAACTAATGGTTTAGTATCCTCATACCCTTTTGGTGTTGCTTCGACAATATAGTTACTTCGAACTGAAACAATAGATAGAAAGATAATGATTAGGACCGGTATTCCAACACATAATGTTTCAACTAGGTGGCTGCCTTCAATGTGTGGAGGTACATAATCTTTGTCTTGTTTTGAAGCTCTGTATTTTATTAACATGAAAACTAAAATTGCAAAAACAGCAATGACGATAAATAACATAATCCAAATAGATAGCATAATATCATCGGCTTGTCTTTGCGCCTGTGGACCTCTAGGATCTAAAACTTTTAACGGCTCACATCCTGTAAGCACGGTGACAATAGTGAAAATTAGTAATAAAAAAAGCCTTTGCATCTTTTTTACATGCTCCTTTCATACAATTAATTGAGTTCTTTTAAATTTTCAGAATAAAACTGTGATATAAATCACTATTTTCATACATATTAATTTCTAAAGTATATAAATTCTACTTTGCACCCTTACTTTTCAAAAAACGTTCAAAATTTAATAAAAGTTTTGTGACATATTAAATTAAAGCTGGTGTTTTTGTTATATAAATAATAAAATAATAATTTATATAAAATAATAATTGTTAAAATTACTCTATATTGGAAGAAAATACATCACCTCCTAGAGTTTAATATTTTACTTAATGTATAAAAATTGGATATAATTTCTATAGTTATAAAAAATAGGTTTAGGGAGGCAAAGGATTTGAGCGAATTAATTAAAAGACAATTTGAATTATCAAGAGGATCTATTTTTAAAGATATCGAGTCGGCATCTGGGGAAAACTTCGATGTAAAGCCAGAAGGTTTTAATAACACAATTCATTGGCAAATTGGTCATGTTTTAACAACTACAGAACAATTATTGTTTGGGTCTGAGGGTCAGCTTCCTGAAGAGTATGGCAAATTTTTCGGGAATGGGTCAAAACTGTCTGACTGGCAAGGTGAGGTACCATCTGTCGATACTATTGTTGAACAATTAAAGGCTCAGCTTGCACGAATTAAAGAAATTCCTAATGAACGTTTTGAAGAAAAATTGCCTCAACCGTTTTTAGGAAACACAACTTACGGAGAGTTAGTGGGTTTCACAGCCTTTCATGAAGCAAACCATAGCGGACAAATTCATGCAATGGTGCGAGTGTTAGGATAACTGAACCGAATGTCGACAATCTTAGTTGATGCAGACGCTTGTCCAGTAATCGACATTACGATCAAGGTAGCCAAGCAATTCGACCTTCCGGTTATTCTTATTTGCGATACTTCTCACTATATGGAGCGAGCAGGTGCCGAGACGATAACGGTCTCCAAGGGATCAGATGCAGTCGACTTTGTATTAGTCAATCGCGTTCAAGAAGGAGATATTGTAGTAACGCAGGATTATGGATTAGCAGCCATGGTTTTAGCTAAAAAGGGCTATCCGATTGATCAAAATGGTCGCATATATTCTTCGGAAAATATTGATCAACTCTTATTTTCACGCCATCTTGCTAAGAAAATCAGGGAAGCCGGCGGAAGAACGAAAGGTCCGAAAAAGCGGCAAAAAGAAGCAGATATTAAATTCGAGGAAATTCTAATTGAATTATGTGGAAATATTTCCAATCAATGATTATAGAAAGAGGTCTGCATGTAGTTTATGTGGACCTCTTTTTGTGTGGTTTAGAAATTTCAGATTGTTTGTTAAACTAAAGGTATATTAGTAAAATTCATCTCGGAAGTGAGCCATCTATGAGAAAACAATATAGAATACCATTGCAAGTAAAAATAATCGCATTGGTATTAATTCTTTTAATATTTGTTATTTCTTTCTTAACCGTTTTGTTTGCTTTAAATGAAACGAAGGATGAAGTGAAGAGAGCGGAAGACCTAGCATTTCAGACAGCGAAAATGATTTCGTATATGCCATCCATCCATAAAGCATTTTTATCTGCTAATCCTAGAAGGGAAATTGATCCTATTGCTGAACAAATACTTCTTCAACTGGATGCGGATGCAATCTGGATTGAAGAGCGTGCTGGTGATCTGTATGGTGAAGCCGGTATGGATAGATACTCGGAAACAACAAATAAGGAAGATCGAAAAACCTCTTTAATTTTTGGTAACTCCTATATTCGGCATACTAGTGAAGGTGATAAAGAACTATTAAAAGGAATTGCCCCTATTCTAATTAACTATGGGAATTATGGAATAGTCGAGGGTACCGTTACCATTGTTTTTGATATGGATAAAATCCATAACTCGATAGCTGCAGATATTAAAAAAATATGGAAGCAATCTGCTTATATATTACTTGTTGGAGCGATTGGCAGTTATTTTTTTGCAAGGAATATTCGTAAAGATATATTGGGCCTTGAACCCTTTGAAATTTCAGCCTTATATAGGGAAAGAAATGCTATTCTTCAATCGGTAAAGGAAGGGATTCTTGCTATTGATCAATATGGCAAAATTACGATGATGAATCTTTCAGCGAAAGAACTTTTGGAAATACCACAGGAGAGTGAGGGACAATTCATTCATGAAACCATTCATTCGAATGATTTATTAGAGGTACTTAGTTCCGGTGCCGAGGCGATAAATAAAGAACTTCACTATAAAAATAAAGTGATTATCGTAAATAGTAAGACCATTTCCGAAAATGGTGAAAAATTAGGTATTGTCGTTAGTTTCCGTGATAAAACAGATGTAAAAAAAATGGTCGATGCTTTTTCAGAGGTTAAGCAATATTCAGAGGATTTACGAGCACAGACACATGAATTTAAAAATAAATTGTACGTTATTCTAGGGCTTATTCAACTTGATAAAAAGGAGGAAGCGATTGAATTCATTAACGAAGAGACTAACATCCAAGAACAGCATTTTGATTTATTTTTTACAAATATTTGTGATAATAAAGTACAGGCGATTCTTCTTGGGAAATTAGCGAAAGCATCCGAAAAGAAAATTGATTTTATTATCGATGAGACTAGTAGTTTAGAGGAGCTTCCCGACCATATCAGTTTATCCCCGCTAATTGTTATCATAGGAAATCTAATTGATAATGCTTTTGAAGCTGTCACGGAAAGTGTGATCAAAAAAGTTACATTTTTTGCAACAGATATTGGAAAAGATATTATATTTGAGATTTCGGATAGTGGAAATGGGATTGAAGAAGGTATGGAGGAATTTATTTTTAAAAAAGGAGTTTCATTCAAAGGGGAAAAAAGAGGATATGGACTTACTAATCTAAAGAAAGAAGTAGAGTCATTAGGTGGGTCTATCGAGTTAATCAGTGGTAAAAACAATGGTACAGTCTTTACAATTTTTTTGCCTAAAGAGCTTTAATAGAATGAAATGAGCAGTGGAGGGATCATGCATGATCAAGGTTTTAATAGCGGAGGATGACTTCCGAGTTGCGCAAATTCATGAACAATATTTAGAGCAAATTGAGGAAATGGAATTAGCAGGAAAGGCGATGAACGCAAAAGAAACTTTGCGTTTGCTTAAAGAAAATCATATTGATTTGTTACTGCTTGATGTGTACATGCCTGATATGCTTGGCACTGAACTGTTACAAAAGATTAGGGATGGATTTTCAGTCGATATTATTATGATCACAGCAGCAAATGAAAAAGCATTTATAAAAAAAGCATTGGATTACGGGGTCAAACAATATCTAGTAAAGCCTGTAACAATAGAACGATTCAAAGAAGTTATGAATCAGTATAGCAAGAACAGAGAAATATTGAATTCAATGGATACAGTAAATCAAGAAATTCTTGACCGCCTATTTGGTGTAACAGAGAAAAAAGCTATTAAACAAAAACTTCCATCTGGCATTGATTATATTACCTTAAAAAAAGTTACGAAAATTCTTAGTGATGAAAGAGAAGGAATAACGGCCGAGAATGTCGCAGAAAGAATGGGTGCTTCAAGGTCAACGGCTAGGAGATATCTTGAGTACATGGTAGGAGTCGAGCAAGCTGTAGTTGAACAAGTGTATGGCATTGTTGGTCGTCCAGAAAGACGGTACTATTTAAAAATTTAAATAGTACCGTTTATTTTTAGTTTCGTTATTCCTTTGAACAAAATGAACAAAATCACTTTTATGCATTTAAAACACAATATTTTGATAACGTTTACATCAATTCTTTCTAAAGATAATATAAATTCATGCAATTCAAATAAAAAAATAATAACAAAGGAGTGCATATTCTTATGAAAAAGTTTGGATTATTTTTACTAATAGGAATGCTAGTGGCAGCCTTATCTGCATGCTCAGGTTCTGATTCATCATCAACTGAGAGCTTTCCAACAAAAAATATTGAAATAATTGCTCCAGCGTCACCAGGTGGCGGCTGGGATTTAACAGCCCGTTCCGTTCAAAAGGTTTTAAAGGACAATGGTTTAGTCGAAAAAAATATAAATGTAATGAATAAACCAGGCGGCGGCGGAGAAGTTGGCTGGAAATATATTGAGCCGAAAGATGGCCATTATATCGCTGTCAACTCAAGCTTACTTTTAACGAACAATTTATTAGGACAAAGTCAATTAACAAATGAGGACTTTACTCCATTAGCAACATTAGCAACAGAATGGCAAACCATTGCTGTTCCAGCAAACTCAAAATATAAAACAGCACAAGAATTAATGGAACAATTAAAGAAAGATCCTAAATCCATCAAGATTGGTGTAGGTCCGGCACTAGGTAATGATGACCATTTAGCATTTGTTCAAGCAGCAACTACATTTGGTGTGGATCCATCGCAACTTAACTTCCTTGTATACGAAGGTGGCGGCGATACTGTAACAGCATTGTTAGGAAATCATGTTGATGTTATCACAACATCTTTAGCAGATGTGAAAGACCAGCATTTAGCTGGGAAATTAAAGGTTTTAGCTGTATCTTCAGAAGAAAGAGTTGAAGGATTAGAAGACATCCCAACATGGAAAGATGCAGGCGTTGATTTAGTATTCCCACACTGGAGAGGTATTATGGGACCTCCAAACATGTCTGAAGCTGAAATTGCTTATTGGGATGAAAAAATTGCAGCAATGGTTCAATCCGATGATTGGAAGAGCATCCTTAAAAATAACGACTGGGATGATTTTTACAAAAATAGTACAGAATCAAAAGAGTTTTTGAAAGAACAAAATGAAGTCTATCAAAAACTAGTGAAGGATTCTGGTTTAGTAAAATAGTAAACAATTATTTGAAAGGGAGCGGGTTTGATGAAGGCTATTAAAATTGGTATGCCGGTCTTGCTCATAGTAATTAGTATTATCTTTTTAATTGCCGCTTTTAATTTACCAAAGGCAAACCTTGGAAATCCAAATGGCCCGCTTTACTTTCCAATTGGACTAAGCTTTTTCTTATTGATTTTTAGTGTCCTATATTTATTCCAAGAGTTGAAAACATTGCATAATGATCATTCAAAGATTAACCAATTACTCCATGGACGTACTCCTAAGCTCATTGGGATTACGGTCCTTTTGGGGATTGGTTATGCATTAATCTTTGAAAAGATTGGTTTTTTAATATCGACCATCCTTTTCCTTGGGGCATTGTTGTTTGTAATTAATGGAATAAAAAAATGGAAAGTAAACGTAATTGTGGCGGTTGTTTTTGCCTTTTTAACTTGGTACGGATTTAGTCAATTATTAGGTGTTAGTTTACCATAGGAGGTGGTCTAGATGGGTATGGAAACCTTTATGGAAGGTCTTGGGATCGCACTGCAGCCCATAAATATTATGTGGGTAATTATTGGTGGATTTCTTGGTACGGTTGTTGGTATGCTTCCTGGTCTGGGGCCGGCAACGGCGGTGGCTGTTCTCATACCAGTTACGTTTGGAATGAATCCAGTAAGTGCAATCATCCTAATGACATCCATTTATTATGGAGCTATGTATGGAGGTTCACGTAGTTCTATCCTCTTAAATACCCCTGGTGATGGATCAGCGATAGCTGCTACCTTTGATGGGTATCCAATGGCTCAAAAAGGACAGGCAGGTCAAGCGATGGCAATGTCTGCGGTAGCTTCTTTTATTGGTGGTATCATAGCTGTTATTGGTTTTATTTTTCTTGCGGAGCCATTAGCCAGCTTTGCCCTTAAATTTGGACCAGCAGAATATTTCTTATTAATGCTTTTAACTCTATCGGCAATTGTCTCTCTTTCTGTCGGAAGAATGATAAAAGGATTTTTAGCGATGTTTTTAGGCTTACTTTTAAGTACAGTCGGTATTGATACACAAACAGGTGTTTATCGTTTTACGATGGGAATCACGCATTTAAGCGAAGGTATTGATTTTCTTATCGTTATTATTGGTGTCTATGCTATAGGGGAAGTTTTATATAACTATTTGACGATCGACAAAGAGAAAAAAGAAAAGAAAAAAGTAGGGAAAATTTGGTTTTCAAAAGAACAATGGAAACGGTCTTTAGGCCCGATCCTTCGAAGCGGTCCTGTCGGCTTTGTTATTGGTGTTCTACCTGGAGCAGGCGGATCAATTGCATCCATGATTAGTTACTCAACAGAAAAACAAATATCCAAAAAGCCTGAAGAGTTTGGAAAAGGAGCGATTGAAGGTTTGGCTGCTCCGGAATCCGCTAATAATGCTGCTTCTGTCGGTGCTATGATTCCCCTTTTAACAATGGGGATTCCAGGATCAGGTACAACTGCTGTTATGCTCGGTGCCCTTATTATGCTTGGGGTTAAGCCAGGGCCACTATTATTTGAAAATGATCCTACAATGGTTTGGTCTATTATTAACAGTATGTTTGTTGGGAATATTGCCCTTGTCATTATTAATATTTTACTTGTTGGTTTATTAGTAAAAATTCTTGATACACCAGCAAAAATTCTCTACCCAATTATCGTATTGTTGGCATTTATCGGCACATATACGTTAAGTTATAGTGCAGTAGACTTTTTCTTATTATTAATTTTTGGTTTATTCGGTTTAATGCTAAAGGTGATGGATTTTCCAATTGCTCCATTAGTATTGGCTCTAATTGTAGGTAATGAAATGGAACAAAATTTTAGAATGGCGATTTTATCTTCTAATGGGAGTCTTGGTATTTTCTTTGATTCAACAATTTCAATTGTATTAATTGTGTTGACTATTTTATCTTTATTCTACCCAATTCTTGCTAAGGCTTTGAAAAAGAAAGAGAAAAATAAGGAGATTTCAAAAACAGTTTAAATCTAAATAACATTCAAAAGCCACCCTGTAATTGGTGGCTTTTTCATATTTTTTAAGGAGTATCAAAATGAGGAAAAAAGCATTTTTAGTTTGTTTAACAATCATGTTATATATAGGATTTTTTATCCCTTTTTTTACTTGGGATAGTAAAGTGAAGGCTATTGTAGCATTAGTCATCATTCAAATTTTATGGATTGGCAAGGTATTTCCTCTAGCTTTTAGTTCTTTGCTATTAATGCTTTTACTTTCGTTCCATTTCTTTACCTATGAGGAAACCTTAAGTTATTTCAGTTCAGGAATCGTTTGGCTTTTATTTTCAACCTATATCATTTCAAAGGCATTCATCGATACTGGACTTGCAAGCAGGATTTCTCTTATGATGTTGAAACTTTCAAGAGGTAGGGGAAGCATTCTTATATTTATTTCATTTATCTTAATGTTTGTGCTCTCTGCACTCATTCCCTCCAACGTTGGTAAAGGAAGTCTAGTGTCATCTGTACTTGATAGTTTAATTGTGAGTTTAAAAAGGATTAATAATGTGGAAAATCTGGCGAAATCATTATTTATTGGAGTTGCCTATCTTGCTTCTATATCGGGTGTTTTCGTGGCCACAGGTGCGAGTTCGACCATTTATACTTTTGGAATGTTTTCAGAATTCAATCATGAACTCAATTATTTGTCGTGGATTCTAATATTTGGAATTCCTATCCTCGTTTTTATTGTGATCCAATGGTTGATTTTTTTGCTATGTTTTCCACCAGAAACCATTGATAAAAAAATGCTTATGGAATTACTTGAAATAAAGATTAATGATTTGGGAAAAATGAGTTTGAGGGAGAAAAAGGTGCTCGGTGTAATTGGTCTAACACTAATATTATGGATGACTCAATACATACACGGTTATTCGATCCCGCAGATTGGGCTTTTAGGAGCTTGCTTAACAGTTTTTCCAGTGATCGGAGTTTGGAAATGGGAACAAGCAAAGAAGTCTGTAGATTGGGATATGATTTTGTTTTTCGCTTCAACATTAATGGTATCTGGAATGTTATTAAAAACGGGAACTGTGGATTGGATGGCAGCATGGCTAAATGATATCTTGAAATTTCAATCCCCTTTCTTAATCGTTACCATATTAGTAGTCTGTACAGTGGTTTTACGGATTTTCTTTGTAAATATTTTAGGATTTTTAACGATTATGTTGCCCTTAGCGATTACTATTGGACAGACAATGCCAGGTGTGTCTCCTTTATTTGTAGCAATGCCAGTTTTTCTTGCGGGTGTTCCTGGATTCTTTTTAATAACCCAGTCGCCTGTACACTTAATTAGTTTTTCATATGGCTATTTTTCTGAAAAAGACTTACTACGTGTTGGTATCTTTGCAGCTTTTAGTTGGATTTTAATTATTTTATTATCGGCTTTCTATTATTGGCAGTAGATAAATCAATAAAAAAAGTGAGATATATTTTTGGTTTGTAAAGATTTTGTAAATTTTATTGCGAATATGTTTTCTAAATCGACATATTTCGTTTACAATATTTACGTTTCCTGAAAAAAAGAAGCCGAAGACGGAGGGTAAAAAAATGGTTTTCAAAAAGAATGATAAATTCATGGACCTATTAATGAAAATCTCAACAAATATTAAAGAAAGTGCTAATTATTTTGCTGACTATAAGCTTAATAATACAAGTGATTTAAAGATTTTCTTTGATACAATGAAAAATTTCGAAAATAAAGGTGATGATTATGTTCATGAAGTTATCGTTGAACTTAACAAAGCTTTTATTACACCAATTGAACGTGAAGATATTCTTGCATTAGCAATCAGCCTAGATGACGTTCTAGACGGTTTTGAGCATTGTGCTGCCTTATTCGAAATGTATTCGATGACAAATGCTGATGAATACATGCTTAAATTTGTTGATGCCCTCAGAAATGCTGCAATTGAAATTGAAAAAGCTGTCGGACTCCTTTCAAGCAAAAAACTTCTTGAAATTAGACAGCATGCTATTAAGATTAAAGATTATGAATCAAAATGTGATGGAGTTTTACGTCAATCCATTAAAAACCTATTCTCTGTTGAAAAAGATCCAATCCGCATTATTCAATATAAGGAAATCTACGAATCCCTTGAAAATATTGCTGATGACTGCCAAGAGGTCGCAAATACTCTAGAGACCATAATAATGAAAAATGCGTAAGGAGCCATAAAAGATGGATGGAGTTTTGATTTTAACAATATTAATTGTCATTGGTGCCTTATTATTTGACTTTATTAATGGATTTCATGATACAGCCAATGCGATTGCTACTTCTGTATCAACAAAAGCATTGAAACCAAGGCATGCAATCATATTAGCTGCAACAATGAACTTTGTTGGGGCTTTGACTTTCACAGGTGTTGCGAAAACGATTACGAAGGATATCGTAGACCCATTTACCTTACATAACGGAACTGTGGTCATTTTAGCTGCCCTTATAGCCGCCATTTCATGGAACTTAATCACGTGGTATTTTGGAATACCTTCCAGTTCATCGCATGCGATTATTGGTTCGATTGCAGGAGCAGCAATTGCTGCAGCTGGATTTAGCGCCTTGAATTATACTGGTTTTCTAAAAATTATTCAGGCTCTTATTTTTTCGCCAATCCTTGCATTTGTAGTAGGTTTTATTTTATACAGTATTTTTAAAGTTATATTTAAGAATAATAATCTAACGAAAACAAACCGTAACTTCCGCTTTGTGCAAATTTTAACAGCTGCTTTGCAATCTTATACACATGGAACAAATGATGCACAAAAAGCGATGGGGATCATAACTATGGCTCTTATTGCTAATAATTATGTTACAACTACTGATATTCCATTGTGGGTCCAAATATCTTGTGCCACAGCAATGGGGCTTGGAACTTCAGTTGGCGGTTGGAGAATTATTAAAACAGTCGGCGGTAAAATTATGAAGATTCGCCCTGTTAATGGAGTTGCAGCTGACTTAACTGGTGCTGCGGTTATTTTTGGAGCTACATTTATTCACTTACCAGTAAGTACGACACATGTTATCTCATCTGCTATTTTAGGGGTAGGTTCAGCTCATCGTGTTAAAGGTGTAAAGTGGGGAACTGCCCAAAGAATGGTTTTGACTTGGGTTATCACCCTACCAATATCAGCTTTACTAGCTGGAATTATATATTATATTTTAAATTTGTTTTTTTAAATAATGTAAATCTGTTAGGGCCAAATTATATGTAATTGGCCCTTATTTCTGTTATATTCGACTTCTTAATATTGCATCTGTAATTGGGGATAACTAAGGAAGAGTATTTTTCCATTACAAAGTGGACGGTGAAAAAGTAAATGAAAGTAGTCATAATTGGCGGGGTTGCAGCGGGGATGTCGGCTGCCTCGAAATTGAAAAGAATCAATAAAACTGCTCAAGTTGTTGTATATGAGAAGGGCGATGTCTTATCTTATGGAGCCTGTGGATTACCTTATTTTATTTCAGGTGACAGCGATGATCCTAACATACTAATTGCCAGACCAAAGGAGCATTTTGAGGAGCTGGGTATCGAGGTTCACCTAAAACATGAGATCCTAAAGGTTATTCCGGGAAAAAAGCAAGTGCTGGTAAAAGACTTGGAGAATAATATTGAGTTCCATGAATCGTATGATAAACTTATGATTTCAACGGGTTCAACACCGATTATTCCGCCACTTCCTGGAATGGACCTTGAAAATATTCACGTTCTTAAAACATTGGAGGATGGTGTTCGTCTTAAAGAATTAGGCAACCAGCCGCATATTAAAAATGTGGCTATTGTCGGGGCTGGATACATAGGGATTGAATTTGCTGAAGCAATGAGGGAATTAGGGAAAAAGGTTAAAATTATTGAACTCGGAGATCGAAGCTTAAGAACGTTTGATAAGGAAATTACGGATATCGCTGAAACGGAGCTTCGCAAGCAGGGGGTTGAACTGCACTTTGGTGAAAAAGTGGAGGGATTTTCAGGAACGAATAAAATCGAAGCAGTCCAAACGGATAAAAATAAATATGAAACAGATTTAGTGTTGCTTTCCATTGGTACAAAACCAGCTACTCGGTTTTTGGAGGATTCAGGAATTCACCTAGCTAAAAACGGTGCGGTTATCATTGACCGTGAGATGCGGACCAACGTCGCGGATATATATTCCGCTGGTGACTGTGCTGAAGTATACAACCGAATTACGGAAGAAAACACATTTATTCCGCTTGGTACAAATGCGAACAAGTGTGGAAGGATTGCAGGTGCCAATATGGCCGGGAACCATGTTACCTATTTCGGTACTTT
>JAENZK010000133.1 GCA_016841285.1 Guptibacillus hwajinpoensis
GATGAACGAGCCTGTCATTACAATTGACCAGCATGAAACAGCCCAGGCTGCAGCCCGAAAAATGGTAGAGCACTCCATCGGATCGGTTCTTGTCGTCGACGAAGCGGAGAAACTCCACGGGATTATTACCGACAAGGACATCGTTCGTAGAGTCGCTGCCGTGCTAGAAAATGGTTCCCTACAATTCAAAGCGAAAGACATCATGACCCCACATCCACTGACAATTTCACGCAATGCTTATTATTATGAGGCTTTATCCGCTTTTTACACAAATGGGGTGAAGCATTTACCGGTCATTGAAGAAGAGCGGGTGGTTGGAATTGTCACGCTTTCTAGTTTGCTTGCCAAGAAAAATAGAGGACAGATGAGTATTTTAAAACAAATCGAACAGTCCTCATTTGAAAACCTACCATATGTTAAAAACGCGATTTATGATGTGTTAACAAGCCTAATCCATGATGAGATCTCAACGATTCATACGCTGGAAATTATCACAAAGCTCTATGATCGACTCACCCGACACTGTGTAGACCTAGCCGTGCAATCTTTAGAAAAAAAAGGGTATCCCGGTGGCCCACCAGTTCCATTCACCTGGTATCTAATGGGGAGCGGTGCTAGAGGGGAACAATTTATGCTTACCGACCAGGATCATTTCCTCGTTTACTCAGATCCCGATGAATCGAATAAGAGAGCAGCCGAAGAGTATTTTTCTCTACTGGGAGAAGAAATTGTTGTGCACTTAGAAAAGGCTGGCTATTCGCGTTGTAAAGGAAGGATGATGTCCAATAATCGGGAATGGCGTGGTTCATTAACGGAGTGGAAAGCGAGACTCCGCGAGTGGGCGCTCGAAACAACGGACGAGCAAATTTTATTGGGGCAAAACTTTTTATCGTTCCGATTTTTATATGGAGATAGTAACTTGAACGAGCAATTCGTCGAGATGGTACAAAATAAATTAGAAGTTTCCCAGACATTCCTTTATTACATGGCGCAACAGGAGCGGGAAAAATTAGTTCCGCAAATTGATCAATCCTTTCTCGGGCTTTTCAAAGGTAAGAAGAAAGTAATCGATGTGAAAAAGCATGCCCTGTTCCCACTTCATCATTGCCTGCAGGTGTTGGGGGCGATCAACGGCATCATCGAAGGAACCTCCCTGCAACTTTTAAACGAGCTCGTTAGGAGAAAGGTACTATATGAGAGCCTTTTAGACGATCTTCGCCATGCCTACGAAGTAGCTTTGAAAACTCGGATTAAAATGTCTTGGGAGAAACATTTAAAAGGGGAACAGAGCACAACGGAAATAGATATCACTTCCCTCCATAGTTGGGAGAAGGACGAGATCATCAATATGTTAAAAGCCGTGCGGGCCCTGCAATTTCATTTACTGTCAAAACTATAAAAGAAAAGGGATTGGCCAACCCCACGCGCTCACTAGTTGGCCAGTCCACCTATACGTAAATCGCAAAATTTTACAATTGCGCTAGTAAAAAAATGTGCTAAAAGTTCTAAATTTATCATAAAAGTTATAGTGGAAAACAAATAGTTTTGCACACGCTTACATATTTAACTAGTTTTAAAGGGGGTGGTTGCATCTAGAAGCCAATCATAGCATTCGACAGCAACTAGTAGGTCAGATTTGGGAAAAGGTTTTACGTTCAAAAAAAGGGGGATCAAGAGTAGATGAAAAAAATTGATAAAAATGTTGCTGATGCCTATTTTCGAACAAAAACACGAAACATCATTATCTTTTTGGCCATTGGATTTCTAGTTTCATTTGGAGTCGTAGCGTTTGCAGAGAGTTTTAGCGGGATATCATTCAATGGGATGCCATTCCATTATTGGGTTGGCGCACAAGGCGGAGTTATAACATTCGTAATTCTATTATTTATAAACGCCTATGTCGGCGACAAGCTTGATGAAAAATACGGGATAGATGAAAAGCGAAATGAAGTTTTAAGTGCGGGAAAAACAATCGATCATTAAGTCATTCATAGTAGTTTAGGAGAAAGCAATCCAAATTTGAATTCTCAGGGGGGAACTATATGGATCAACAGTTTATCGTGTCGATGGCCTTCATATTGGCATCATTTGCATTATATATTGGGATTGCTGTTTATAATACAGCGAAATCAACATCTGACTTCTACGTATCAGGTCGCGGTGTTTCGCCAGTTTGGAACGGGATGGCGATTGGCGCCGACTGGATGAGCGCAGCCTCATTTATCGGTATGGCCGGTACCATCATGATTCTTGGTTACGATGGATTAGCCTATATCATGGGCTGGACTGGTGGATACTTACTTTTAACTTTCATGTTAGCTCCACAGCTCAGGAAGTATGGCCGTTATACGGTGCCTGAGTTTTTAGGGGATCGTTATAATAGTGACAAAGCACGACTATTAGGGGCGATTGCTACTATTATTATCTGTTTCGTATACTCGATCGGACAGTTATCAGGTTCCGGGGTGGTTATCGGGCGCCTCTTAGAAGTAGATGCGAAAGTTGGTACGATGATCGGCGTTGTGCTTATCGCCTTCTACGCAACAATGGGTGGTATGAAAGGGATTACTTGGACACAGGTTGCCCAATATATCGTTTTGATTATGGCCTACCTTGTACCGGTAATCTTTATGTCTTTACAAATCACAGGGAATCCATTGCCTTGGCTATCATACGGTAAAATTGTATCTGAATTCCATGAACTCGATGCCGCGCTCGGGGTCTCGGAGTACTTTGCGCCCTTCACAAATGGAAATAAAGCCCAATTCCTTGCCTTAATGTTTACGTTGATGGCAGGTACAGCAGGCCTTCCACACGTAATCGTTCGTTTCTATACGGTGCCAACAATGAAAGCGGCTCGTTGGAGTGGAGCTTGGGCGTTATTATTCATCGCTTTATTATACTTATCGGCACCTGCTTATGCAGCATTCTCTCGTTTCATCCTTATGACACAAGTAGCGGGCCAAAAAATGTCGGAACTACCAGCTTGGACGACTTCTTGGATTGAAACGGGTAAGCTACAACTCGCTGATGCCAACGGCGACGGCATTTTACAATGGGCAGAAATGGTCATTGCCAATGATATCGTCGTAATGGCTACACCTGAAATTGCAAACCTTGGGATTTTTGTTATCGGATTAGTTGCAGCAGGAGCTATGGCAGCTGCGCTTTCAACAGCAGGCGGTCTGATGATCACAATATCATCTGCCCTTGCTCATGATATTTATTTCCGTACAATCAATCCAAATGCAAGTGAGAAAAAACGTCTCGCAGTGGGTCGTTGGTCGATCTTAGCAGCAACATTAGTTGCTGGTTTAGTAGCTTTAAACCCTCCAGGGGTTATTACACAAATAGTAGCTTGGGCGTTTGCGCTCGCAGCAGGTTCGTTCTTCCCAGCGCTGATGCTCGGTGTTTGGTGGAAACGTTCCAATGCCCAAGGGGTTATTGCTGGTATCATCATTGGTCTTGCCGTAACGTTAAGCTACATCTTTGCAGCCAAATATGGCGGCTTCACAATTGCTGGCATCATTGATACCGGTGCCGGTGTATTTGGAGCAACAGCAGGCTTCCTAGCCAACATTATTGTGTCACTGGCAACGAAAGCTCCATCACAGAAACAGCAAGAGGAAGTTATGGACTTACGTTACCCTGAACAAATGACATACAAAGACGGTGAAGTATGGATGGATGAAGGAAATGATGCAAAGATCGGATAAAGAAATAATCTATGAAAGTATCAAAGGACACCCCTTTTTTAAAGGGGTGCCTTTCCATGAAGCGAAAAAACTGATGGACGAGTGTGTCATTAAGCATTACGAAATTAATGAACTTATTTATCAAGCGAGCCAGCCGCGTGAAGGACTTTTACTTCTATTAAAAGGGCTAGCCCAAGTGTATATTTTTGCAGAGGAAGATAAATTGGAAGCACTAGAGGTCCTGTCAAAAGGCGAATTAATCGGGTTTCCAAGCCTTGCTGATTTTTTAGGCGTAGCAAAGTCGAATAAATACGAAGAGATGGTTCGTGTAAAAGCGCTAGAGCCATGCCTTGGTGTCCTTATTCCGTTTTCAGTCATCGAAAAGCGCTGGGAGGATGCGGGCGTCCGCGATTACTTGCTCCAGCAAAGTGCAATGCGATTGAAAGATATCTACACATCCCTTGCCGAACAAGTAAAAATCACGCGCCGGACTGGTGAAAGTGACCGTTTTATCGTGCGAGTCCAAGACGTCATGTCACCGTTATGCGCCCTTTCTGAACAGGCACCCGTGCAAGAGGCGGCTGTAAAAATGAAGGAGCACAAATGTGATGTGGTTCTTGTATTAGAAGCGGGGAGGCTCACGGGTATTCTTACAAAATCAGATCTAGTTAATAGAGTCTTGGCAAAATCAAAGCCTTACAATCTACCGGTATCACAGGTGATGACAAAAAATCCATTGACGATCTCCCGTCTAGAATTCTATTACGCGGCATTAACAAAAATGGTGCTAGAGGGGTACAAGCATCTTCCGGTTGTTCATGAACAAACAGGGGAAGTAGTCGGCACTGTCTCACTAGGAAACCTTTTACGCAAGAAAAATGAAAGTTTAGTAAAAATCGTTCGTGATATTGAAAAAATAAATGAAGACAATTTGCCTTCTATTAAACAAGTTATTTATAAAATCTTGGATACTTTAATTAACGACAAAGTACCCATTTCGCATATTTTAGAAGTAATCACTGAATTAAATGATCGCTTGGCCGTTCGATGTGTCCAACTGGCCGTCGAACATTTGCGGTGAATAAGGGGTTAACATCCCCGGTTCGGTTCAGTTGGTATATGATGGGCAGCGCCGGTCGCAGTGCGCAATTCATGATGACAGACCAAGACCATTTCCTCGTCTATGAAAATGGTGAAGAAGGTCAGCGTGAATTAATTGAAGAATATTTCAGCTTACTAGGAGAAGAAATTGTTTCCTATTTAGAGCGGGGTGGATATGTCCGTTGCATTGGAAAAATGATGTCCAATGAACCAATATGGCGCGGCTCCCTGAAAACATGGGAAACACGGCTGCGCCAATGGATGCTGCAAGCGACCAATGATAATATCCTGCTGGCCCAAAACTTTTTCTCGTACCGTTATTTATATGGAAGCTTACGATTGGATAAAAAATTTCAGGCTACGATCACCGAGCAGCTCGAACGCTCGAAAATTTTTCTATACCGGATGGCCCAAGTCGAAAAAGAACACGGAGTCCCAACACTTGGCCAGCCGATCCTATCGCTGCTCAAACTCGACCGAAAGCAAATCGATATAAAAAAAGACATCCTATTTCCGTTTTACCATAGCTTGCAAATACTATCGTTGTCCCACAGCATCTTTAGCGGGACACCAATCGAACGAATAGACCAATTAGTCCAGAAAAAAATCATCACCGAAAACTTAGCAACAGACCTGAAAACAGCATTCAACGAAGTCATGTCCATCTATGTTAACCAAAAATGGAGCCAATACCAGCGTGGGGAACTAACATCATCAGTGCTAACATTCACTCACCTCACTACCAGGGAGAAAGAAGAACTCATGCTCACACTAAAAACCGTCCGCGAACTCCAAAGCCTCATGCTGGCAGAGTTCTCGATCTAAACTTAAAGTGGGTATAGCACAATGTTGATTTTGGTAGCTCGTTGATTGGAGTGGAAGGCACGTAGACTCCTGCGGGACAGCGAGACAGTCCAAGACCCCACAGCGAACAAAGTGAGCGAGGAGGCTTGGCGCGAGCCCGCGGAAAGCGAAGTGCCTGGAACGAAGATCAACAACCAAGTTTAACAGAGGGGAAATTGAAAAAAGGGGGGATACGATTGTTCTGGTTAAAAAAATCACTGTCCTGTCCACTGGACGACAATCTACCATTATCAACACCAATCGAAGAACTATCATTCACAATCTTCGATACTGAAACGACCGGATTTCAAGTAGCGACAACCGATCGCTTAATTGAAATCGGCGCCGTCCAAATGAAGGGATTCGAAGTCTTAGAAAAAAACACATTCCAAACCTTTGTCCAACCAAATCGGGACATACCGAAAATCATCACCGAACTAACCGGCATAACAGAAGAAAAAGTAAAAGTGGCTCCAGAATCAATCGACGCCATCACCGCCTACTTTGACTTTATCGAACAAAATAAAAGCGCAGCACTAGTAGGCCATTACGTGGCCTTCGACGAAATGGTCCTCCGACACGAAATAAGACGCGCCAAGCAATTTCTAAAAAAGCCAAAGCTCATCGATACTCTAAACGTAATCGGGTTCCTAAGTCCGTCCTGGGATATGCGTGACCTCGAAAGGTACGCCATGGCCTTCGGCACCCGCATCTACCCAAGACACTCAGCCCTAGGCGATGCCCTAACAACAGCATATCTATTCAGCGAGCTCCTCCAGCAATTCGTCGACCGCGGCTACAAAACATGGGGAGACTTACTACGATATAGTGATGTGGAGTCTAGGAGTTATTCGTTTTGATGAAGTGAGCCACAGTTCCCGACCCTGTGGCTCACATACCTACGAAAGGAGCTTCATAATAAATGAAAAATGATAACCGGTCAAGCCAGATTCAATGGCTGCTACCAAAAAACGATTTTGTATTTAAGCTTCTATTTGGTAGTGATAATAAAAAATCAAAGGAACTACTTATTCATTTTCTAAATGATTTATTTCAAGTCCCAGAAGGTCAAAGTTTCTCCAATGTTCATCTGCAAAACCCTCACTTAGATAAACAACATCTTACAGACAAAGCCTCTATCTTAGATATTCGGTCACATATCCCAGGTGTTGGTGTAATCAACATTGAAATGCAAATAGAAAATCAATATAATATGGATAAAAGAACCTTATTCTATTGCGCCAAAATCATCACCCAACAACTAAATGAAGCTGATAATTATAAAAAACTCCGAAAAATTACAACCATCAATCTACTTGACTACAATTATTTCGATAATACTTACTACCACAGCATCTATCACCTAACGGAGAAAAAAACAGGCATCCTATACCCAGACATACTTCAATTACATTTCATTGAAATGAAGAAATTTAAAAAGTTACTTCAGGAGGATAAAATTGACAAAAATGATCGACTGGCAAAGTGGATTGAATTCATTTCAAATGAAGATGATTCCACGTGGGAAATTTTAGCGTTCAGGGACCCAATTATAAAAAAGGCGGTGGAACAATTGGAAATTATAAGTCAGAATTCGGAAAATAGATGGAATTATGAGATAAGGCAAAAAGCGTTAAAGGATATTACTACAATGAAGGAAGGTGCGAGAGAAGAAGGAGAAACTAAGGGGAAAACTGAAGTTGCATTGAAAATGCTCCGCGAAGGCCTTGATTTAGACTTTATTACTAAATTCACAGGCTTTACAAAAGATGAATTATTGGAATTACAAAAGGACTTGAAGAAGGATCAAAAAGATTAAAGCAATTTGAGAGCCAGGCTCTCTTTTCTGTTTCAATGGAAGTCTAAGATTCAATGAAATTTAAGGGAGCGGAAAAATGAGCCACAGTTCCCGACCCTGCGGCCCAAAAGTTAATATAATTATGAAAAAATCCCCAAACCTGACAGAATTAAAAGTCCAATCCGTCAAGTTTAGGGGATTACCTTTTAGGCTAAATAAAAACCTTTTGAAGTTCAATCTCCAGTTCTTCAACTACATTTACAGTTACAACGTCCTCTTTTGAAAAAACTCCAGATAATCGATACAACCCATTTTCCAATAAAAATACTTCAACAGTCTCGTAGAATGGGTCAACGATCCAATACTCACGGACCCCAGCTTTTTCATAGGTCTTATATTTCGTCCAGCGATCATAGTTAGTATTGGAAGGTGATAGTATTTCAAGAATAAAATCTGGACTACCATTACAGCCATGGTCGTCCAACTTTGACTTATCACATATTACAGTTAAATCTGGCTGCACTACATCTAGTACATCTTTATCATCCTTGTTTTCACCAAATAGGCGTACATCAAACGGAGCAAGGTATACTTTGCAACTTTTATCTCTAAGAAAATTATTAAATTCGGTACCAAACTCTAACAGAATTTCCTGATGTCTTCTATTAGGTGCAGGTGACATGTCATAAACAACACCATCAATTAATTCCACCCGAACATTCTCATCCCATTTACGATAATCAGCATAACTGTATCGGACATTTTCTTCAGGTAATGCCATAATATACCCTCCGTTCGTACTACCATACTTTACATATAATTATAACACTTCTATACTAAATGATAAAATATTCCAGTAAACTAACTAAACAATCTTTACCCTGAAAACCATTAAAGTTAGACTAAAATTCAAGGAGGGCTCATTGATGAAAAATAACAAATATAAGGAAATCTATTCAATTGAAAAAGACAAGTTGCTATCGCTTTTTGGTTCTCTACCTCCTAAGGATGGAAAGGAACCTAAGGACTGGGAGGTTATAAGAAAAGAGGCTAAGGAAGAGAAATTTAACTCAAAATAAAATTGTGGACCAAACATTATAGATTTTTAAACAAATAAAGGAGCGGTCAAATGAAAAAAATTCTTTTTAAAATAGCATTCGTAGCTTTTATCGTCATCATTGGACTAACTGCTTGTGGTAAAAAGGAAGCCCAACCGGAAAAAGAAGCACCAGCACAAATAGAACAAGCCCAAAAGGAAGAAGTGGAATTAAATGAGGGGCAAGCTAGTGGCTTCACAGAGGAGCAAAAACTTGCGACAGGCCAAGAACTATTAGACATTTGGTATGTCAAACGCTTAAGCGCTGAAAAGAAAGAAGATCTAGAACCTGTCCGTGCAGTCTTTAAAGACCCTGAAAGATTTAAAAGTGGAATCGAAGTATTCTTTGACAACGGAATCGCTGGAAAATTTAAAGACATCACGTTACAGCTAGACAAAGAACGCACAGTTGACATTAAACCAAAGGTATTTTATTACGAAGCCGAAGCCACCGTTTCAAGTGTAAATAAAGACACAGGAGCAACCGAGTCCTTTAAAGAAATAGTGAAAATGATGATTGAACAAAATGATGCCGGTAAGTTTGTGATCCAAGACCTTCAAGGATCGATGGTGGAGTAAAACTCTATAGGATTAATTTGAGCCCTTGCGGGCTCTTTCTTATTTATATGGGACAGAGTTCCCGACCCCATGGCGCGCCCTCCGCACCCACAACAAGAGCCACAAAACCAGACACCGTGGCCGAAAAATAAAAAAATTCTAACAATTCCCTTGTCCCTATTGACTTTTAAGCATAATACCACTTGTTCGCTAATAAATATATACAAACCATGTTTAGAGAGTGTTTGAGGTGAGCGCATCAGTGAGTCTCATTTCGCACTTCTCACATCCAATTTAGGGAGGCGAGTGGTGTGCACGATTACATCAAAGAGCGTACTATCAAGATTGGCAAGTATATCGTGGAGACGAAGAAGACAGTTCGCGTCATTGCGAAGGAATTTGGCGTTTCCAAAAGTACTGTCCACAAAGATTTGACAGAACGACTTCCAGACATTAATCCCGAGCTAGCAAACGAAGTAAAAGAGATACTCGATTATCATAAATCAATTCGACACTTACGGGGTGGTGAAGCAACAAAATTGAAGTACAAATCGGATAAAACCGATGCGGAGACAGACAGCACCGAAGTACAGATCAGATAATGCAAAAAAACCAATAATTTCCCAATGAAATTTCCGACAAAAAATGACAGGCCCTATGCAAATATGATACAATATGATATTAGAGATAAGTATCGGTCCATCTAATATGGAATGGTTTAAGGAGGATAATAATTAATGATTGCTAGGGATATCGGAATTGATTTGGGAACGGCTAATGTGCTGATCCATGTAAAAGGAAAAGGTATCGTTTTGAACGAACCATCCGTTGTTGCGATTGACCGTAACACTGGCCGCGCATTAGCTGTTGGTGAAGAGGCAAGACGTATGGTAGGTCGTACACCTGGAAATATTGTTGCAATTCGCCCGCTAAAGGATGGGGTCATTGCCGATTTTGATGTTACGGAATCTATGTTGAAGTATTTTATTGAAAAAATCAATGTGAAAGGCTTTTTCTCAAAGCCGCGTATGTTAATTTGCTGTCCAACTAATACAACGTCGGTGGAAAGAAAAGCAATCAAAGAAGCTGCTGAAAAGAGCGGCGGTAAAAAAGTATTTCTTGAAGAAGAGCCGAAGGTTGCTGCAATTGGTGCAGGGATGGATATCTTCCAGCCTAGTGGAAACATGGTTGTAGATATTGGCGGTGGAACAACAGATGTTGCCGTGCTTTCAATGGGCGATATTGTCACCGCCTCTTCTATTAAAATGGCTGGGGACAAGTTCGATTCAGAAATACTGAATTATATCAAAAGAAAATATAAGCTGTTAATCGGTGAACGCACAGCTGAAGATATCAAAGTCAACGTGGCAACTGTATTTCCAGGAGGACGTAATGAAGAAATCGATATTCGTGGCCGTGATATGGTATCAGGTCTGCCACGCACAATTACCGTTTATTCAGAAGAAATCGGGGAAGCGTTACGTGAATCAGTGGCGTTGATTGTACAAGCTTCAAAAAGCGTATTAGAACGTACACCACCAGAGCTATCAGCAGACATCATTGACCGCGGTGTCATCCTAACAGGCGGCGGTGCATTGCTTCATGGCATTGATCAGCTGTTAGCAGAAGAATTAAAAGTTCCTGTTCTGATTGCAGAAAATCCAATGGATTGTGTGGCAATTGGAACAGGTGTCATGTTGGATAATATGGATAAACTTCCAAGTAAAAGATGGGGCTAAATTGGTCGATATAAGAGGCAGAGTACAGTCGTAGGTGCCTGTCACCTAGCAATCCACGCTTTAGAAGGTTTTTGTGTAACTCCTGTATTCGTGAATAAATATGTTCAATGCAACGTTGCTAGGTGACAGGCACCTACGACCGACGCACCATCCCAATTTCGAAAGGGGTAATTCCAATGCTCCGAGGTTTCTATACAGCGGCAGCGGGTATGCTTTCACAGCAACGCCGCCAAGAAATGCTGACAAATAACTTAGCTAACGCCAATACGCCTGGATTCAAAGCGGATCAAGCGTCACTTAGGGCTTTCCCGGAAATGCTAATCACAAGCATGAATACACAAACTCTACCTGTAAAAAAACAATACCAACTAAAGGGTATGAATACAGTTGGTCCCATCAATACAGGTGTCTATATGCAGGAGGCTCTGCCAAAATTCAAACAAGGCGATATCCAAGAAACAGGCAATCAAACAGACCTAGCTTTAATTGACGGTAATCTTCCAGTTAATCCTGATACAAATCGACCGGGTGCGATATTCTTTCAAGTCTTAGATGCCAACGGTGAGCCACGTTATACACGGAATGGGAATTTTACCGTAGATGGCGAAGGATACTTAACGACAACGGACGGTTTTTATGTTGTAGATTCATTTGGGGATCCTCTCATGATCTTTGGTGATGATTTTACTGTTACAGCGGATGGACGTTTTTTTGAAGATGGCGAGGACACGGGTCAACAGATTGGAATCGCCTATGCAGAAGATCCAGGGCAACTTATGAAAGAAGGCAATGGTTTATTCCGCTTAGACGGGGCAAACCAAGAGCTGCCAAGTGCGCTTGATAACCCGGAAATTACCTATGGGGTAAAACAAAAATTTATTGAACGTTCCAATGTTAATATAGAACAAACGATGACAGAAATGATGACGGCTTATCGAACATTCGAAGCCAACCAAAAAGTAGTACAAGCCTATGATAAAAGCATGGAAAAAGCAGTAAACGAAATCGGTAGAATTGGATAGGAGGGATGATCAATGAATCGGTCAATGCTAACAGCAAGTGTAACAATGGGACAACT
>JAENZK010000134.1 GCA_016841285.1 Guptibacillus hwajinpoensis
GCTCTTTAACACTGAACTAATCAATCATTTTAAGAATGCTGCTTTTATTAATGTAGGTAGAGGAGCAACGGTAGACGAAGAAGCTCTTATCGCTGCTTTAGATAGAGGAACGATTCGCAAAGCTGTGTTAGACGTCGTTACTGTCGAGCCATTACCCAAGGATTCACCACTATGGATAAGAGATGATATCACGATCACTCCTCATATATCCGCGATCACTGACCTAGATGAAGCCGTTAGGTGCTTCTTTGATACATTAAATAAAATTCAACAAAAAGAGGCACTCCTTAATAAGGTAGATGTTTCGAAAGGGTATTAAGAGTGAACGTAATTTATTGAAGAAAGCCATCGTTTTTACTATGAAACAGATGGCTTTTTCTATTGCCTTCTATTTTAATTAACTCTTACTTAACTATCATTAAAAATGTTTAAATATTCTTAATATTGGAACGAGTATATAATAATACTACAGCTAGCGATATTTATGAAATCGATTACAATTAAATCTTATTTAATGTAGAAAGGAAAAGGTTATGACAAATATGGAATTTGTAAAAATAAAAGGTGGTAGTTTTATACTTGACCAGAATGATTGTGAAACAATTTTTACACCTGAGGATCTGACAGATGAGCAAATAATGATGCATGATATGACACGAGATTTTGTTATCAATGAGTTAATTCCTTATGAAGAACAGCTTGAAAAACTTGATTACGAACTTACTAAAAAGTTGCTAAGAAAAGCCGCGAAATTAGGTTTGTTGGGCGTAGATGTACCTGAACAATTTGGAGGATTAGGTTTAGATAAAGTGACATCGAATTTAATAAGTGAAGTTTTAGCAAAAACTTCATCTTTTATTTATTCAATAGGTACTCAAACCGGCATTGGTTCTTTACCAATTGTATATTTTGGAACAAAGGAACAAAAAGAAAAGTATTTGCCAGCAATAGTAACAGGTGAGAAGTTTTGTGCCTATTGCTTAACGGAACCTTCTTCAGGTTCAGATGCGTTATCCTCCAAATCAACTGCTGTCTTATCCGATGATAAAAAGCATTATGTTTTAAATGGTTCCAAAGTTTTTATAACAAATGGTGGTTTCGCAGATCTATACATAGTGTATGCGAAAGTAGATGGTAAATATTTTAGCGCCTTTATTGTTGAAAGAGATATGGCTGGTTTTACTATTGGGCCTGAAGAAAAGAAAATGGGACTTAAAGCATCTTCAACATGTTCTCTGTTTTTTGAAAATGTGAAAGTTCCAGTTGAAAACCTGTTGGGAGAAGTAGGAAAAGGTCATTTAATTGCCTTTAATATTCTAAATTTAGGAAGACTTAAGCTACCAACGAATTGTCTAGGCACAGCAAAAGAGGCATTAGAACTAAGTATAAAATATGCGAATTCTCGGAAACAGTTCAATACTCCAATATCGCAGTTTCCATTAATTGCAAAGAAATTTGCAGAAATGAATATAAATATTTTTGCACTGGAGACTATGGTCTATCGAATTGCAGGATTATTAGAGAATACTTTGCATGGCTTGGATCACTCTAAAGAAGAAATTCGAAATGAAGCGTCTATGGCTCTAGCTGAATATGCTATCGAATGTTCAATTAGTAAAGTGTTTGGTACAGAAGTATTAGATTTCGTTGTAGATGAAGGTGTACAAATTCACGGTGGTTATGGATTTATACAAGAATATAAAATTGAACGTATGTACCGTGATTCACGAATTACAAGGATTTTTGAAGGGACTAACGAGATTAATCGCTTATTGATTCCTGGGACATTTATCAAAAAAGCAATGAAGGAAAATCTATCATTATTTGAAGTTTCAACAATGGATGAAAGCCAAATTGATCATGTTTTAGATTTCGAGTCTCATTTGGAATCGAATGCAAAGAACATTTTTAGGTTTGTCGCACATTTAGCATTAGAAGAATATAAGACCAACCTTGAGAAAGAACAAGAAGTGATGGCCAATTTAGCGGACTTGTTAATCCAAATTTATGCAATGGGTGGAGTGTTATTACGTACGAAAAAGATGATTTTAAACCAAGGGAAAGAATCCACTGAAAATGCTATTCAAATGACACAAGTTTTTGTAAATAATGCCTTCTCAAAAATTGAAGCTGCAGCAACTGATATATTAGCAACTATTCTCGAAGGAGATGAACTTGAAAACCATCTTAATAAATTAAAAGATTTTACTAAAGGAAAACCTTTAAACACAACAAAACTGAAAAGGAAGATTGCAAATAGAGTGGTCAATGTTGAAAGATATTTAGTTTAAGGGGGATATTTAATAATGAATATTGTAGAATTACTTCTTGCTACAGTCAGTCGTTTACCAGATCATCCAGCAATAGTATTTAAGGATGAAACGATTTCATATAAAGATTTACTGTACAAAATCAATGCAACTTCTAACAAACTGAAAGCAACCGGAATAAAGCGGGACATGCATGTTGGTTTGATGATTAATAACAAACCCGAGTATATGTATTCCTATTTTGCATTGCTTTCATTGGGTGCAACTGTTGTTCAGATGAATCCTCAATATAAAGTAAGCGAGATTACTTATATTGTTAATGATTCGAAGGCTAACGTTTTAATTTTGGATGATCCAAGTTTTGATGCTGTAATGAAATCTGTAGAACACTTTAATAATAAAGTAAACATGATAACTTGGGGCGGAATGACAGGGGATCGTGTAACTACAATATCCTCAATAAGTACAGCTGAGGAAAAGTCTTTACATGTAGTAGACCGTAAATATGATGATGTTGCACAAATCATCTACACGTCTGGAACAACGGGGCAACCTAAAGGGGCGATGATTACACACTCTAATCTAAATTGGATGTCAATTACTGTTGCAACGAATGACGAGATCAATTTTCAGGATCGTGTAATAGCAGTTTTACCAATGTTCCATGTTTACGCTAATATCAGTGCACTGTTAAGTCCAATACTTCAAGGTGCGACCATTTACCTAGAAGAAAGATTTAAACCGGAGCCAATACTTGAAAAATTAGAACAACATCAAATTACAGTTTTCTATGGTGTACCTACGATGTTTACCATGTTTGTAAACTCTGCAAATGTAGAGAAGCGGAAGTTTCCTTATCTAAGACTTTGTAATTCTGGCGGTGCAAATTTACCCGTTGAAATTATTAATAGAGTTAAAAAGTTAATGGGTGTGGATATTATTGAAGCCTATGGTCAAACCGAAAGCACTATTGGGATTACTACAAATCCTTATAGAGGAATGAAAAAGCCTGGCTCAGTTGGTTTACCTTTTTCAGGTGTAGTTGTAAAAGTGGTGGACGAAGGTGGATTAGAATTAAATCATGGTGAAATAGGAGAATTGATTTTTGCAGGACCGAATCAAATGAAGGGCTATTTTAATAAAAAAGAAGAGACGGAGAAAACCATTAAAAATGGTTGGGTATACACGGGTGATTTTGGATATCGTGATGAAGATGGTTATTACTATATCATAGATCGGAAAAAGGATCTTATTATTAGAGGGGGCTTCAATGTTTATCCTCGTGAAGTAGAGGAAGTTTTATATTTACATGAGGATATTATTGAGTGTGCCGTGGTCGGTGTACCGGACCCTATTCTCGGGGAGGAAGTTTCAGTATTTGTTGTAAGTAAAAAGGCTATCTTAGAGAAGGAACTTACTCAATTTTTAAGAGACCATCTCGTTCATTATAAGGTCCCAAGAAAATACTACTTTGTTGAATCACTGCCTAAAACAACTTCAGGAAAATTATTAAAAACAGTCCTACGAGAAATGGCTGCTCAATCTATCAAAGCTTAATTCGTTTGGAGGTAGAAGTTTGAAACTTGTAAAATGGCTTGATAATAATTTTGAAGTTTTCCTGATTGCAATTATGTTAATTGGGTTAGTTGCTGTAATGTCGTTACAGGTTTTTATGAGATATGTTATGAATTCTTCATTGGCATGGCCTGAAGAATTAAGCCGTTATCTCTTTATATGGATTTGCTTTATCGGGATTAGTTATTCCACAAAAGAAGATTTGCATTTAAAGGTTGATATTATTTTTGAATATATAAATAAAAGATTGAAAAATCTTCTCTTAATAATTAGCGATTTCTCTATTTTTATATTTAGCATCTTCATGGTAATTGGTGGTATTGATGCTTATATGACGATGGCAGAATCCATGCAAACTAGTTCTGCCATGCAACTACCTTTTAAATTTGTTTATTTAGCATTACCTGTTGGTTTTAGTTTAACAACTCTTAGAATTATCCAAAAATATATTCTGAATTTTTTGGTATATAAAAAATCAAAGATAATTTTCAATGGAGAGAGGAAGGTATCTAATTGTTAATCGCCTTTATTATTGGGATTCTTTTATTAGCAATTGCAGTCCCAATTGGAATTTCACTGGGAACTATTTCTGTTTTATTAACATTTCTAACTGATGTTAACGCCAATATATCATATATTGTAAGAAATATGGTAACTGGGTTAGATAGTTTCCCATTATTAGCTGTTCCACTGTTTATTCTTTCGGGAACAATCATGGCATTAGGTGGTATGTCTGAGCGATTATTTAATGTTTTTATTTATTCCTTTGGGAATCGTACAGCTGGAATACCAATTGCTGCCATTGCAACCTGTTTATTTTATGGAGCCATATCAGGTTCGAGTCCAGCAACAGTTGCTGCTGTTGGTGCAATGGCCATACCGATTTTAACAAAGCTTGGTTATGATCGTGGTTTTAGTACGGCAATGATAGCGACAGCAGGTGGCTTAGGTGTTATTATACCTCCAAGTATCCCTTTTATTATCTATGGTGTTTCAGCGAATCAATCAGTTGGCGATCTATTTATTGCTGGCATTTTGCCTGGTATGATCATTGGAATCGCATTGATGTTCTATGCCTACGTCTATTGTAAGAATAAAGGAGAAGACAAGGAGAAGATATTAGCGGTTTATCGTGATATGAGGAGCAACGGCTTTTTTAACACTATAAAAGACAGCTTTTTTGCGTTATTAGCACCTGTTATTATTTTAGGCGGTATTTATGGGGGGATTGTAACTCCTACTGAAGCGGGTGTTATTGCTGTAATATATGCTTTACTTATTAGCATTGTTTTTTATCGAACCATTAATCATAAAAATTTTTACTCTATTTTAGTTGAAGCAATCAAGGTTACCGTTCCGGCAATTCTAGTTATTACTGCTGCAAGCGTTTTTGGAAGAATACTAACGTTATTAAAAGTACCGCAAATGGCTACACAGTTTATTACATCTTTAACCGACAATAAAACTCTAATCATTTTGCTTATCATTGTCCTTTTGTTAATAGTCGGAATGTTTATGGAAGTTATCGCTTCTATATTAATATTAACACCAATTTTACTGCCTATTACTTCAACAATCGGTATGGATCCGATTCATTTTGGTGTTATTATGATCGTTGCTTTGGCAATAGGCTATGTAACACCTCCAGTAGGGGTTAACTTATATATTGCAAGCTCTATGACGAATTTACCGATTACGATTATAAGTAGAAAAGCAGTTCCTTTTATTGTTGCGTTTATTATATCTTTATTAGCGATATCGTTTATACCACAGATAAGCTTATTTTTCATCTGATATTATCTGAAAGATCAAAACTATCAAACAAATGAATAGGGGTTAAAAAATGAAAATTAAAAGATATTTGTTTCCTATTATTCTATCAGTAGTGTTACTACTTGGTGCTTGTTCTTCTAATTCAAGTAGTACAAATAAGGAAAACGGAGATAATCAGGCAAATTCAAGTGACGAGAAGTTTACCTTTATTTATGCAGATGTGGCTTCTCAGGATAGTATAACAAATCAAGAAATTACAGCTCTAAGCGATCGGCTAAAAGAACGCACGGATGGTAGACTTTCAATTGATATCTTCCCAGCTGGACAACTTGGTGGAGAAAGAGAAATTATCGAAAATTTACAAACCGGTGATGTTACATTATCAATCAATTCTGTATCTGTCGCTGTAAATTTCTTGCCTGAATTACAAGTTTTTGATATTCCATACCATTTTAAATCAGTGGAGCATGGACGTTATGTGTTTAGAAAAGATGGACCTTTATTCAATTTACTAAAAGATAAATATGAAGCAAAAGGTTTTAAGTTATTTGGATATCTGGACCAAAGATTCCGGACACTCGGTACGAATAAAGAGGTAAAAACAGCTGATGATGTTCAAGGCCTGCGTGTAAGAGCCCAGGAAAACCCTAATCAGTTAAATACATGGAAGCTCTTGGGTGCTAATCCAACACCGATGGCGTTTAATGAATTATATACTGCATTGGAGCAAGGTACGGTTGACGCTTATGAAAATTCTTATGAATTAATTACAACTATGAAATTATATGAACCAATAAGTAATGTTGTAAATACAAATGTTGGATTTCAAACGATCCAATTGGTTGGAAATTTAGATTATTACAACAATCTCCCAGGAGATTTGCAAACAATTTTTGATGAAGAAGCGAATAAAGCGGTTGAAAACATTATAAATCGTTATTCTGAAGAGCAAGAAAAAGAATTTGTAAAGGTTTTAGCTGATCATAATGTAACCGTTTCTTCCTTACCACAGGAAGAAATTGAGAAATTACGGACAAAAACGCTACCTGTTATTGATGAAATTCGTAAACAAGTAGGTGATGAATTAGTAGATACGTTTTTAGAAGAGGTTGAGAGTTTTAAATAATATAAGGGTGGGGTGTTATGAATGAGAGAAGCCGTAATCGTATCAGCTGTTAGAACAGCTGTTGGAAAAGCATATAAAGGAAATTTATCTGGAACAAGAATTGAAGATATAACAAAGCCTGTTCTAGAGGAAGTTATTCGTCGTGCACCAGGTGTAAAAAAAGAGGATGTAGAGGATATCATTATTGGCTGTTCAATGCCTGAAGGAGAACAAGGTTTAAACTTTGCGAGGACTATGGCTTTATATGCAGGCTTTCCTGTGACAGTGCCAGCCTTAACAATTAATCGTTTTTGTTCTTCTGGCTTGCAATCGATTGCTTTTGCTGCAGAAAGAATAATAGCTGGTTTTGCTGATGTTATTATTGCTGGTGGAGCAGAAACAATGAGTCATGTTCCGATGACTGGTTTTCATTATTCACCACATCCTGTCATTCAAGAGGAACTACCTGAGATCTATATGGGAATGGGTGTAACGGCAGAAAATGTGGCTGAACGTTACGGGATTACGAGGGAGGAACAAGACCTATTTGCAGTAGCAAGTCACCAAAAAGCAGCCCGTGCTATTGCAGAAGGAAAATTTAAGGATGAAATAGTTCCGATTCCTATTCATAAAGAAGACGAAATTATATATTTTGATACGGATGAAGGTGTTCGTGCTGAAACAAATTCGGATTCTTTAGCCAAGTTAAAAACTCCATTCAAGGAAGAGGGTACAGTAACAGCTGGTAATTCTTCTCAAATGAGTGATGCCGCTGCTGCGGTTTTAGTGATGAGCCGGGAAAAAGCTGAAGAGTTAGGACTAAAGCCACTGGCAGTATTCCGGTCCTTTGCACTTACAGGAGTTGAACCGGAAATTATGGGGATAGGTCCAGTAAAAGCTATTCCTAAAGCACTTAAAATGGCGGATATTACCAAAGAAGATATTAAATTAGTAGAATTAAACGAAGCGTTTGCATCACAAACTATTCAAGTTATTCGTGAAGTAGAACTTGATAAGAACATTGTTAATGTGAACGGTGGTGCGATTGCACTAGGGCATCCATTAGGTTGTACAGGAACGAAGCTTACTGTTAGTTTAATTCATGAATTACAACGACGTGGCGGTGGATATGGTGTTGTGACTATGTGCATCGGTGGTGGTATGGGTGCAGCGGGTGTATTTGAGGTCTTGTCATAAATTACGTTCGACACGGAGGGGTTTCTTATGAATTATGAATATTTACAATGTGAAAAAGAAAACGGAGTGGCATTGGTTACGATTAACCGTCCACCAGTAAACCCGTTGAATTCTCAGGTGATGAAAGAATTGATCAGCTTAATGACTAATCTTGATCAAAATCATGAAGTGAGGGCTGTTATACTAACTGGAAACGGGGAAAAGGCGTTTGTAGCAGGGGCAGACATTGCAGAAATGTCAACAATGACCATGTTAGATAATATGGAAATGAGTAAGATTTCTCGTATTGCCTTTTCAATAATTGAAAATTTGTCCAAACCAGTTATTGCGGCCATAAACGGCTTGGCTCTTGGAGGTGGCTTCGAATTAGCGCTTGCTTGTGATTTAAGAATTTGTTCAGAAAATGCAAAATTTGCATTCCCTGAAATTAATTTAGGAATTATCCCAGGTGCAGGTGGTACACAAAGGATCCAAAGGATTGTGGGACAGGGCATTACCAAGGAATTAATGTACTTTGGGGACATGATTGACTCGGAACGTGCTCTACAATTACAAATCGTGAATAAGGTTGTGTCACAACAGGATTTATATCCAAGTGCAAAAGAATGGGCGGAAAAGCTTGCGAGTAAACCACCGATTGCACTAAGAATGTTAAAACTAGCGGTTACAACTGGGGAAAATGTTGATCTTGAGTCAGGCTTAACATTGGAATCCGTTTGCTTTAATAACGCTTTTGTAACACAGGATAGAAAAGAAGGTATGCAAGCCTTTATTGAAAAAAGGAGGCCTGTGTTTGTAGGTAAATAAAACAAATGCGCCTTGGCGCATTTGTTTTATTCTTCATATAACTTAATAAACTCTTCTCGTAAAATTTTTACTATTAATTTTGATAGGGCTGAATAGTGTTTTCCTTTTAGTCGAACTATACCTAAATAGACAGGTTTTGAGTCTGGCATTTCTAAGTCTATGTTAATAATGTCTGAATGACCTAAGTAAAGCGTATCGGTTTTAAAACAAAAATCAACGCCAACTGTAACCGCTAAATTGTTTTTCATAACTTGTCTCAGTGAATCAAGATTATTAGTCGTTAATAGAACTTCATAGGAACCATGTTCTTCCTTAAGCTTATTGATGAATTTTAGCATCGAAGCATCTTTATATATCGCTAAGGGATAATCCTTCAATTCTTCCAATGTGATCGACTGTTTTTTTGCTAAAGCTGATTGTTTATTGACACCAATTACAATTTTTCCTTGAATAATCTTTTCAAATAATAGGCCTTTTTTATTATTTATATCCTTTTCATAAAATCCGACTAAGCCAATATCCACTTCTTGGTTTAGTATTTGCCCAAGTATCTCTCGTGAGTTTTCTTCAAATAGATAAGAACGAATGTTAGGATATTTTCGCTTCATACTAGTAATTGCATCAACGATTAACGGCATAGGACCAGGTATTGTTGCCAATCTAATCTCGCCACTTATTGTATTCTTCATTTCTTGTGTGTTCTCTTTTAACTCATCAATTTTAAGTAAAATCTCGTTTGCATTTTGAATAATAACTTTACCTTCTGGGGTTGGGATTGACCCGGAACGTGAACGCTTAAATAATATCACACCTAATTCCTTTTCTAATTGTGCCAAAGACTGGCTTAAAGCCGGCACAGTTACGTTTCTATTCTTTGCAGCATCTGTAAGAGAACTAGTTTTTGCGATTTCAACAATATTTTCTAATTGCTCTATATTCAAGGTGCTTCCTCCTCTTCACTTTGGGTTCCAGGCTTTAATAGAATTTATTTATAGAAGAATCTGATTATACGGTATAAGCTCTATGTACTATTATACAGAAATGTAAGAAAATTGTAAAAATACCAAATAGTTAAAGACATCTTTCGAATAAATTTATTTAAATCCAAATTAAATGCTATAATATTGAAAAACTCCATAAAGGAATGACAATACATGTGGCAAGCTGTAAAGGAGATAAAAGGTCCATATCAATTTGACAGGGTAATCGAGCGGCATGCGATTGATCCCTTAAATCAAGTGAAATTAGAAAAACGTTTGATTAAGGTCCCTATATTAATAGAAGAAAAGCGATATGTGGTAGATGTAAAGGGACTTGGCACAGTGGAAAAACCAGTTTTTAAACTGTCTGGAACTGACACATATCAAAAAGAGGAGCAAATAAAGAGAATTTCAGAAATTTTTCAATGGGATGTGCCTTTAAAACAGATCAACCAGCATTTTCGACAAACAGATCTAAGAGATATATTTGAAGAGCATTTCGGAACACCACTTGTTCTTGATTTTGACCCATATAGCTGTCTTACCAAATGTATCATTCATCAGCAATTAAATTTATCGTTTGCCCATACATTAACTGAACGTTTTGTTAAAACATTTGGAACTGAATTGGAGGGTGTTTGGTTTTATCCAAGCCCGCAAACAGTGGCAAACATTACAGTTGAACAATTACGAGCTATGCAATTTAGCAGTAGAAAAGCAGAATACGTGATTGGGATTGGAAAAGCAGTGGCAGAAGGCCGTTTGGATCTTGATACTTTATCAAGGAAATCGGAAGAAGAAATATTCAATGAGTTAATCAAAATACGTGGAATTGGCGCCTGGACTATTCAAAATTTCCTTTTGTTTGCCCTTGGACGACCGAATCTATTCCCGGCCACTGATATAGGCATTCAAAATGCATTGAAAAAACTGTACAAGCTTAATAGAAAACCTACGTTGGAAGAAATCGAACAATACAAACTTGGTTGGGAGCCTTATTTAAGTTATGCAGCATTGTATTTGTGGCGAAGTATTGAATAAATTGTTACAAATTTTCGAACAATACTTTCGCGATATACCTTTAAAAACAACATTGTTATAGTATTAATACTATAAAGTATTTGAAGTTTTGAAAGGGGTTCCTGTAATGTTAGATTCTAAAACTATTGAAATTATTAAAAGTACAGTTCCTGTGTTAGAAGAACGCGGGAAAGAGATAACTACTCGTTTTTATCAACTACTATTTAGCAACCACCCGGAATTATTACATATTTTTAACCATGCAAATCAAAGACAAGGACGCCAACAAACGGCACTTGCCAATAGCATATATGCAGCTGCAGCTAATATCGATAATTTAACGGCAATATTACCTATTGTTAAACAAATTGGACAAAAACATCGTGCATTAGGTATTCAACCCGAACATTATCCATACGTTGGAAACAATTTGCTATTAGCTATTCAAGATGTTTTAGGTGATGCAGCTACACCAGAAATTATTGAAGCTTGGAAAAAGGCTTATGGTATGATAGCTGATGTGTTTATTAAAGTTGAACATGAAATGTATGATGAAACAGAAGGCCAAGCAGGTGGCTGGAGAGGTTTCAGATCATTTGTTGTGGATCGAAAAGTAAAAGAAAGCGAAGTTATTACTTCTTTCTACTTAAAACCTGAAGATGGTAAAGAAATCGCAACATTCTTACCAGGACAATACATTACAGTTAAAGTAAAGCCTGGTGAATACACACAACTTCGCCACTATAGTATATCAGACGCACCGGGTAAAGATTACTACCGTATAAGTGTTAAGAAGGAAGAGCAAGGACTTGTGTCTAGTTACTTACATCAAGAGATTCAAGAAGGCGATCAAATAGAAATTAGTGCACCAGCCGGTGAGTTCGTACTTGAAGAAAAAGATATTTCAGTTGTTTTAATTAGTGGTGGTGTCGGATTAACACCAATGGTTAGTATGCTACATACTATTACGGAACACCAGCCGAATCGTGAAGTTACATTTATTCATGCTGCATTAAATAGTGAGGTACATGCATTAAAAGATGAAATTTCTCAACTCGAAAATAAGTATTCAAATGTAAGAAGTTTTGTCGCTTATTCAGCCCCAACTGATGAAGACCGTGCAGCACGAAGCTATGATAA
>JAENZK010000135.1 GCA_016841285.1 Guptibacillus hwajinpoensis
TATATTGTTCCATATACTTGAATAAGTTAGCTCGCTTACTATTCGTAACGTGAATAAAACGCCTAAGCTTACTATCTAACCAAATTTCAGCTTAAGAACTCAAGAGTGATCTTCATCTTTACTTCTTCCATCGAGCTTCCACTATCCTCGATTCGCTGGCGGTGATCTGTAAAGACTACTGTCCCTATCATCGTTTAATAAATAGAATATACAAATTATATTCAAACATTTTGCTTTCGTCAAGTTATCTTTAAGATTCTGTTAATTCTTCAGGCTCTTCTTCATTGTATTGCATTAAATGCTCCCAATCATCACTTTCAATCATTTCTAATTGAGCTTTGATTAGCATGCGAAAACGATTGCGGAATACTTTCGATTGTTTCTTCAATTCATCGATTTCAATTGCAATTCTGCGAGATTTACTTAAGGCCTCGTTAATAATCCTGTCAGCATTTTTCTCTGCTTCCTTGATGATCAACTTTGATTCCGTTTGCGCATTTCTTTTTACATCTTCAGCGGCTTCCTGTGCTACTATTATCGATTTATTTAAAGTTTCTTCGATATTTGAAAAATGAGTTAATCTTTCTGTTAAATCCTTCACTTTTTCTTCAAGATCTTTTTTCTCACGAATAATGATCTCGTAATCTTTAATCACTTGATCTAAAAATTCATTTACTTCATCCTCATCATACCCACGAAAACCACGGCTAAATTCCTTGTTATGAATATCTAATGGTGTTAATGGCATAGGTGACACCTCCAACATTTAGTCAAAAATCCAAAGTTATGATTTATATCTTTTTCGACATATTCACTCTAATTCCTGCAACCTGCAACAATTTTTATAATTATTTAGCTTTTGCCACAATAATACGCCATTTTTCTTTCTTTGTTTGCCCTTCGATACTTATGATTTTAAAACGGCCAAATGTGCGCATTGATAATGTATCCCCTTGATGGCAATGGAAGGATGGATCATCAATAACCTTCCAATTCACTTTTACCATTTCATTTTGAATATATGGTAATACTTTTGCCCTTGAAAGATTAAATACCTCGCTTAAAATAACGTCAAGTCTCATTGAGGATACCGTTACTGTTTGCTCACGCCATTCTTCATTCACGGAAATGATTTTCTCATATCCAACTTGTTCAAGTGTGACATTTGTTTTACCAACCTGAATAAAATGAAGTCTTACAAATTCCGCTACTTGGCCAGTTACGATGATTTGGGCCTCATCTCTATCAATTAATATATCACCGAATTTTGACCTTTTTATCCCTAACCCCATTGTCGAGCCAAGAACTTTACGATGGTCCAATGATACAAATTTAGAAGGGAAATTTATTGAATATACTACAATATCAAAATCATCATTCTGTACTTCATAGTATTCAGGGTAAAGGATGGCTCTTTTTCGTTCTGCACCGTCAAACCCTCCCCAAAAAGCACATTTCACTTCTTCTTTTGCACCGATGATACTTTGAACAATGTCTATCTCACGAGGGTCTAGAAAATCAAGCAGTTTGTATGTATACTCATCTTTCACTTGTTCCCGCCATTCGATGATTTGATCAATAAAAGCATGTTCTTCTTTACGAAAATGTTGATATATAGACATTGAAATCACCTTTATTTCTAATTTGGTAGACAAAATGGAAAAACAGGGATCCTTTTTTAGACCCCTGCTTATGACAGCCGAAGGCTATAACTTTATATAAAGTTATAACCCAAAAAAGTGAAATAAGTTTACTGCTCCAGCTTGTGCAAATCTTAAAACAAATATGGCCACAATTGGTGAAATATCAATCATCCCCAAAGGAGGAATAATTCTGCGAAACGGCTCCAAAAACGGCTCAACAATTCTTCCTAAAAATTGTCCAATTGAAGATTCCCTTGCACCAGGAAACCACGACATAAAGATGTAAATTATGATAGCCCAGCTATAAATTCCAATAAGTTGTGAAATTATACTTCCGATTACTCCCACTTAATCACCACCTGTTCTCTGTTGACTCCATTTCCTCTGTCATATCAGAAATAGAGCCGGCTATATCAACGTTTTCCGGTGTGCAAATAAATGTATTTGCACCTAGTTTATTAATATCCCCACCTATAGCATAAACTGTACCACTCAAAAAGTCGACTATTCGCATTCCTTGGTCACTTGTTACTCTTTGCAAATTAATAACAACTGTCTTACGACTCTTTAAGTGGTCGGCAATCTCTTGAACTTCATCATAGACGCGGGGCTCAAATAAAATAACCTTTGATGATTGCTGAATGCTTTGTAAGCTGACAACATTTTGCTTGGATGACCTAGTTACACGTCGTGGAACTTCAAGCTCCTCTTCAACGGGAGTTTGTTCCTCGATATACTCTTCTTCATCATCCAAGGCGAAAAAGGTTCTAAATTTCGACTTAATACTCATTATTTATTACACCCCCTAAAATTCCTTTCCGACTAAAGAGGTGCCGATTCTTATCATCGTCGCTCCTTCTTCAATCGCTATTTTATAATCATTTGACATTCCCATTGATAATTCATCACATGGGGCATAGGGAAGGTTTAAAGCTTGTACACCTTTTTGCAGCTTTTTAACTTTAGAGAATGTTTCCCTAAGAACACTTTCATTATCTGTAAAAGGTGCCATAGTCATAAGTCCAACAACCCTAATATTAGGAAAATCCTTCAGTTTTTCAACAAACGGAACAACTTCATCCACAGATAATCCTTGTTTTGTTTCTTCATTAGCCGCATTAACTTGTACAAAACATTTAATGATATGGTCAGCTCGTTTATCGATTTCTTCAGCCAAGCTTAAACGATCTAATGAATGAATATAATCCACCTTATCTATAATACTTTTTACTTTTCTCGTTTGCAGTGTCCCAATAAAGTGCCATATAGCGCGTTCACCCATGACTTCCCACTTTTGATTTAAGCCGCTATCACGGTTTTCACCGATGTGTTCGATTCCTGCTTCAATCGCCTTTTGGGCAGTTTCGGTTGATACATATTTTGTTACGGCAATTATTTTTATTTCATTCGGGTCACGATTTGTTTTACTGCAAACCTCCATGATATTTGCTTGAATTAGTTGTAAATTCTCTTGAACTGACAAAACCTTAACCTCCGTCCTTTAAACCAATAAAGCTTAGCATCCTTCCTGTTTTCCCCTGACTCTTGCGATGTGAGAAAAATAAATCAGAATGGCAGCTAGTACAGTAGTTAGATATTTCAATATGTTCAGGCAAGACACCTGATGCTCTAATCATTTCATAATTGGCTGCTTTTAAATCAAGACGATATTGACCTGGGGACACTTTTTCATATATTTCATTTGTTACCACCCCATCCAAACTATTCACTATTTGTTCAATGACATAATCGTCTACAATATAACAGCATTCGCCGATGGCAGGTCCGATACAGACTACTATATCTTCTACAGCGATGTTTTCATCGCTAATCCACTTATTTATCATTTTACCACCAATATTGGCAGCCGTTCCACGCCAACCGGCATGGGCCACTCCTATTATATCTTGAGTAGATATAGCAGAAAAATACAATGGAACGCAATCAGCATAGGCAGAAAAAAGAAACGTGTTACGATCTTTTGTATACAAACCATCAACACCCTTTATTGCCGTTTCCATTTCTGTTGAACCTTTCCCCAAATCTTTATTTGATACTTTGGCAATTTTATCACCATGAATTTGTTCCGCGCAAATCCACGTATGTAAAGGAGCCCCAATCCATTGGGAAAGCTGCTCTCTATTCTGAATTACTTTTTCTTTAGCATCGTTCACGTGTAAACCGAGATTCATGGTATCAAAAGGCTCTTTACTAAATCCACCATTACGGGTTGAAAAACCCGCGACTATATTGGGATTTAAAGAGTTCCATGGTTCAATAAACAAAACTGATCCTTGAAGTTTAAATGGTTCCTTTTGCAATGAAGAGCCCCTTTCCCATAAATAGAGTATATTTTATTCATATTTTACCACAACATCGATAAAAATTAAGAAAAATATCGATTAATAGTATGTTTTTGGTGCTTTTATTTCAGCTTCGGCTTCAATTTCTTCATCATGATAAGAAGTCCGAAAATAGCGAACAAGAATAACATCAGTTCCAATTTTTACGATATTACTCCATGGGATCACAACTTCATCATTTTTTCCGAAAAACCCCATCATTTTTGAACTTGTTTGAATAATAATCGCATCGATTTTACCTGTTACTAAATTTATATCTAAATCCGTAATGTTCCCTAATTTTTTACCATCAGCAACATTAACAACATCTTTAATTTGAAAATCAGTTATTGTAAGCATGTCATTCCACCTCTTTCCATACAAATATATGAAATGAAAGGCTTGGACTATGATTGAAGTGAAGTAAAAAAAAGACTTGCATTCCTGCAAGTCCAATCATTGTATATTTTTATTCATTTGTTTGATTGCTGCTTTCTCTAAACGCGACACTTGTGCTTGTGAAATTCCAATTTCTTCAGCAACTTCCATTTGTGTTTTCCCTTGGAAAAACCGTTTTGTTAAAATTAGTTTTTCTCTTTCATTTAGGCGTCTCATGCCTTCTTTAAGTGCAATCTCCTCAATCCATTGAAGATCTTTACTCTTTTCATCACTTAATTGATCCATAACAAAAATAGGATCTCCGCCATCGTTATAGATTGGTTCAAAGAGTGAAACCGGATCTTGAATGGCATCTAATGCAAAGACAATCTCTTCATGGGGAACGTCCAATTCCTTCGCAATATCTTCGGCTGTTGGCTCTCTTGATGTCATACCCATTAATCTTTCTCTTACTTGTAATGCCTTATAAGCGATATCCCTTAAAGATCTTGAAACGCGAATCGGATTATTATCCCGCAAATAACGGCGTATTTCTCCAATTATCATTGGTACAGCATATGTTGAAAATTTCACGTTTTGACTTAAATCAAAATTATCAATTGATTTCATCAAGCCAATACAGCCAACCTGGAATAGATCGTCTACATATTCCCCTCTGTTGTTGAAGCGCTGAATTACACTCAGAACGAGACGTAAGTTGCCATTTACAAGTTTCTCTCTTGCACTAATGTCCCCACTTTGCATTTCACGGAACAATTTGCGCATTTCTTCATTTTTCAATACTGGAAGCTTTGATGTGTCTACACCACAAATTTCTACTTTGTTTCGTGTCATTCTTTCCCTCCTAGCTTAAGAGGTTGCTGTACAAGTAAAGTATCTCCTCAAGAGGGAAATTTATGCACTAACGTTTCAAGTGAAATGTAGACCGAATTTTCAAACCATTTTATTGAATTCTTTACGTAAACGTTTAATAATTCGTTTTTCTAGGCGGGAAATATAGGACTGGGAAATACCGAGCATATCCGCTACATCCTTTTGTGTTTTTTCCTCACCACCGAGTAGTCCAAACCTCAGCTCCATAATTTGCTTTTCCCGTTCATTTAATTGTTCCAAAGATTTCAATAACAAATTTCTATCTATGCTCGCGTCCAAATCTTTTGTAATGATATCCTCTTCTGTTCCTAATACATCAGAAAGTAATAATTCATTTCCATCCCAATCGATATTGAGCGGCTCATCAAAGGAAACTTCTGAACGAATTTTATTATTTCTGCGTAGATACATAAGAATCTCATTTTCGATACATCGTGATGCATATGTAGCAAGCTTTATTTTTTTCTCAGGATTGAATGTGTTTACTGCTTTAATTAGACCGATCGTGCCGATACTAATTAAATCTTCAATATTGATTCCGGTATTTTCAAATTTTCTCGCAATATATACAACTAACCGCAGATTTCTTTCAATTAATATTGATTTTGCTGCCTTATCCCCAGTCGGCAATTTTTCTAATAAATGCTCTTCCTCTTCTTTTGATAAAGGAGGTGGCAAGGCCTCTTTCCCACCAATATAATAAATTTCATCTGCTTTTAATCCAAATTTCATTAATAGTTTGTACCATAAAAGTGTAAGTTTGATCTTAATTTTACCCAATTTCCATCCCCCTAGATATGTTGTTTATTATGCAGATATATTTGTATTTGTGAGCATCTTCGGATGAATGATGCATTCATAATCCCCGTTAGAGGACAAGGAAGTATGACTTAAACCAATTAATACTTTTTTTACAGTAATATTTTTTTCACTATTCTTAATCACTACATGATCTGGCCGAATTGCTAATAAAAAGCTGTGATCCTGGCCTACTGCCCGATATGGAACAATCCGAATACGATTTGCCCAATTGGGATCGATCGTGCTAAAGTCGAGCGTTTCAGGATTTTGGGATTGATCAATGAGTGATGCTGGAAAAAAAGAAGTGCACCTTTGTATTTCCAGAATCATGACAGGAGTTTGCGTGATTGGATCGTACAGTTGATTACCACTATCAATAAGTCCTTTTAAATACATGTAATCCTCACCAATTTTAACTTGAACACTGACAAGCTGTTCATAATTAATCTTGGTCATCTCAATTTCCTCCATGTTCTGCTTTGAAAAATACCAAACTAGCGGAAAGCCAATTAATACCGTTATCCAGCTTACCGGGTCACCAAATCCAGTTGATCTTGAAGTAAGCGTACCATTAATAAATGCTATATCTGTTTGAAAAAAATAATGTAACCCGAGCATTCCTCCTCCGACCATAAATGTAATAAAATAAAAAGTTACGAGATTTTTAATAAAGTAACGAAATTTCAGGAATCCAAATGCTGAATATACAATAAGTATAGAATAGAGCAATTTCAAAATAGGATGCGATGTAATGGCTCCATACGGGGTAAAATAAAAAAGAACAATAGATGATCCTATTAATGCTCCTAAAAATATACGCCACTTCTTTACTTTTCTTTTTAAAATTATGGCAGTTAAAAATAATAAGAAAGAATCAAAGAAAAAGTTTAATAACCATATAACATCTAGAAAAATGGTCAATAATTTTCCCCTTTCCATTTGTAAGTACTATGAAACTAGTATATAGCACAACCTCTTTGGAAGTCTGTCGCACTATGACGTCTCTACGATAGAGTTTTTGACATGTTTTTAGGGAAAATGTCGGATTTTTTTAAGAAGTATGTAATTGTTTTCAATAAAAAATACAACAAAAAAAGCATATACCTTTTAGGTACATGCTTCATTGGTCTCTTTTGTTATTAACGATGACGGTTGCGGTTTCGTAAAAATGTAGGAATATCTAAAGTATCCTCTGCATTAAACTGCCCAGCATTATTTAAATGTGGTTGCTCTGTTTTAACAGGCTCCTCTTTTCTTGTCACTGTACGATTTGGAACGGCACTTGGACGATTTCCCATCATATTTGGTCGGCTAGCTTGAATTGGTTTATTCCCTGCTAGTTCTTTAAAGCCTGTAGCAATGACAGTTACAACAATTTCATCTTTTAAGTTCTCATTTATGACGGAACCGAAAATCATATTTACTTCTTCATCAGATGCAGAAGCAACGATATCAGCTGCTTCTTGAACTTCATACAAGCTTAAATTCATACCACCTGTTATGTTCATAAGAACGCCTTGAGCACCATCGATTGAAGTTTCGAGAAGTGGGCTTGAAATTGCTTTTTTAGCAGCCTCACCTGCACGGTTTTCGCCTGTAGCAATACCGATACCCATAAGGGCAGAACCTTGATTAGACATAATGGTTTTTACATCTGCAAAGTCAAGGTTAATTAATCCTGGTACAGCAATTAGATCGGAAATACCTTGTACACCTTGACGAAGTACATTATCAGCTTCACGGAAGGCTTCCAACATAGGCGTGTTTTTATCCACAATTTCTAATAATCTATCATTTGGGATTACAATTAAAGTATCAACATTTTCCTTAAATGAGGCAATTCCAGTCGCAGCTTGGGTTGAACGTTTACGACCTTCAAAAGTAAATGGACGAGTTACAACACCAACCGTTAATGCTCCTAATTCCTTAGAAATTTGAGCAATTACTGGGGCCGCACCAGTTCCAGTACCACCACCCATACCGGCAGTAACAAACACCATATCCGCACCTTTTAGTGCTTCTTCTATTTGCTCGCGGCTTTCTTCAGCTGCTTTTTTACCAACTTCAGGATTAGCCCCGGCTCCAAGTCCTCTTGTTAGCTTCGTGCCAATTTGTAGTTTAATTTCAGCTTTGGAAAGGTTTAATGCTTGCGCATCCGTATTAACCGCAATAAAATCTACTCCTTGCACTCCATGCTCAATCATACGATTAACAGCGTTGCTGCCGCCGCCGCCAACACCGATTACTTTTATAGAAGCTAGACTATCCATATGTGTATCAAATTGCAACATCACAAAATCCTCCTAAATTTCCAAATTGCCATTCAAAAATCCTCATTCAAAAAAGGACTTAAATAATTCTTTAGCTTTCTTTACCACATCAGTATTATTCTTTTTCGGTTGTTTTACTACGTGTTGTGTTCTTTTTTGTGGTCGCTCAGATTCTTGATTTGAAACTGAAGCGGCAACTTCAGCACCTTGAAGTTTTGCATTTCGATATGCGAATTGGATCAATCCAACACTAGTTGTATATATAGGATCCCGAACGCCGATATAATCAGGTTTTGCAATTCGCAAATTATGTTGTAGTACAAGCTGTGCTAGTTCCAACAACCCTGGTAAATTTGCAACTCCACCTGTAAAAACATAGCCTCCTGGTAAATCCCTATAACCTAATTTTTTTATCGTATCTTGTACCATAAGAAGGATTTCTTCTAATCTAGCTTCTATTATATCAGAAAGGTCAAGTTGACTATATTGTTCCTGTTTGTCGCTTCCAATAACAGGCAATGAGAATACTTCATCTTCTGAAGCATGATCGTAAAAAGCATACCCATGCTTTATTTTGATTCTCTCAGCCTCTTCCGTAGAAGTTCTTAGACCGATGGAGATATCATTTGTCATATGATCCCCGCCCACAGGAAGTACGGTTGTCACCTGTAACTGTCCATGTTCAAAAATAGAAACAGTAGTTTGACCGCCACCGATATCAACAAGGGCCACTCCGATATTTTTTTCATCCTTAGAAAGGGCAATTGCACCTGTTGCTAAAGGCTGCAAACAAATATCAGTAATTTTAAGACCTGCTTTTTCCACACACCTTAACAAGTTATGTAATACCGTTCTTGATCCTGTAACGATTGTCCCCTCTACCTCTAATCGTACACCGATCATGCCACGTGGGTCATTAATGCCATCTAACCCATCAACGATAAACTGGTGTGGGACTACACCGATGATTTCCCTTTCAGGTGGTATTGAAATCACTTGAGCAGCATCTATCACCCGGGCAATATCCTCATTGCCAATTTCTCTGTTCTCACTTGAGACAGCTACAACCCCATGACATGGTATAAGCTGTACATGATTACCAGCCACTCCTACCACTACATGATTAATATCCATTCCCACCATACGCTCTGCTTGCTCTACAGCCTTCTTAATGGATTGTACTGTTTCATCTATATCAACAATAGATCCTTTTTTTATGCCTTCAGATATTACATTACCCACACCTATAATGTTTAAAGAATCACTTGAAACCTCTGCAATGATTACCTTAACATTGGATGTACCGATGTCTAGACTTACAATGATTTCACTGCTGTTCATTCTTTGGCACCTCCTTTAAAGTTACTCCTCTTCATTTAGTATTGTTGTTTTTTAGTATTTTTGGTTGTCTTTGAAATTAAAAATGTTCAACATTAAAATTATTCAACAGAAAAGACTATTTCCCTTTAATAATATAAGATTTTTTTCTATTTTTCTCTTGATGTTGACCATTTCGACAAAAGTAGTCTTCTGATAACTGCAATATTTTGGAATAAGCGTACTCCAAAAGCAAATACTGCGGCTAAGTATAAGTCTACACCAAGATGAACACCTAGAAAAGATAAACTTGCAGCTAGTAAAATATTGGAGAAAAAACCACTAACAAAAACTTTATCGTCATAAGTATTTTGCAAATGAGCCCTAATTCCGCCAAACAACGTATCCAGTGCCGCTAAAACTGCTATTGAGAGATAATTTGAATATTCATCAGGTATGCGTATATCCGTTAGTAAACCTAAAAAAACACCAAGTAACAAACCTAATACCGGTAACCACATTTAACTGTTCCCCTTTTCTAAATTAACAGGTTCAACAGGTTGCATATACTTATTTCTTAAAACCTCATCATAAGCAGGTAATGTAACCTCTTGTTGTAATGTTGATGTTAATTCTAAATTTTCTAAAGCAAAAAATTCATCGACAATTTGTGAAACCTGCATTTGATTATGCAGTTTCTCTGCGTCCTCAGCAATGACCTTAATTTCAATTGGCAGCGGGCCGAGTGGAGTGTTATTAACATATGTTTTACCATTTACATCCCGGATTGGCGATGTAACGATAATTCTTTCATCATCTACTGAAACAGCTAATGCTTTATATCGGTATAGTTCATTGATAAGTCGAATGAGTAAATCAGGCGGAACACTTTGATATGATTGTCCAATCATGGATTGGTTAAATGATGGACTAATTTTGATAATAATTCCAGAGCCTTTTTGCTCAGTTAATCCAATTTTTTTCTTCAATTCTTCCAGTTGTTCCGTTATTCCCTCGTATTTACTGTAATAGGGTGCTTCTTCATATTTTCTTAGTGTATCTTCCTTTGTTCTTATCTCTTTATAAAGATCAGTAATCATTTGTTGCTCATGCTCTATATCTTCACGAATCTCCCATATATCCCTTGTATCCCGGACGACAGGTTCTTTAATTGTTTGAAATTGAATGGCCATCATAAAACCTAATATAGCAGTTATTAATGATAGCGTTACTTTACTTTTGCTCCTCATTCTTTTCTATCACCCTTCATTACACAGCAACCTGACAAAGATTTAAAGTTAACTTTCTTTCGCTTCAAAATATGGGTCGAATATTAGTTCACCTTTTTTTTCTATTTTCACTTCAATATTATCCATTACAAGTTGGTCCCGAACTCCATGTAAAATAACTAAGGAACTGTATAACACTTCCGGGTCACCAATGGCAGTAATAACAAATGGAGCATTATACTCGTTGCCATCGACACTTATTACCGGCCCAATGCAAGTTATATAACTATTTTGCACAAGTCTTTGCCCATTAATGGCAATAGCTTTTGCACCTGCCGTACGGAGTTCATTGATTACTTTATGGACGTGTCCTTCATGAACAATATAATTATTGGCATTGTCCTCTAACTTAATGTATGAAGCATCAGTTAAAGTTACGGCCACTCCAGGACCTTTTACTTGAACGTCACCGGCAAACATTCGCAACTTTTCAATGTCTTCGACCAACGTTTTAAATGACTTTTCTTGCTGGGCTAAATCAGCCTCGATTTCCCGTACACTTTGCTGTTTTTCTGTTAATTCCTGCTGCAGTCTTTTTGTCGTTTCTTCCAACCTTATTAATTTTTCACGATACTCAAATTCTCTTTGCCATTGCTTTCCTTCAGCAACTGTGCCAGTGTGATTATTCGTTAATTGGTAGGAGAATGAAATTAAAAATCCTAAAACGATAGCCACAAAAGAGAGCACGACATGTTTACCGTTCACCTTCAATATCTTCATCCCCCTCTTTTTTATATGCCTTAAAATAAGTACCGACTTCAAGGTGGATGACTCCATATTGCTCTTCAGTCAATTGCTTAATGATCATCGGGTAATTTTTAATTTTCTCCGCAAAGCCGCGAATCGTGGCACTTACCTCTTGTCCATCATT
>JAENZK010000136.1 GCA_016841285.1 Guptibacillus hwajinpoensis
AATTCTCTTAACATGAAACTGTAGCTTTTTGTTATCTATGAATCTAGTTGCCGCTGAATAAGATCGTAGTTCTGATTCCCCTTGCACTTGGAATTCAAAAAATTGCCCAGCAGCATATTGCACCGTTGTTGGATCCTTCAACTCCAGCTCTATTATGTGGATATCTGGTGTAACTTGTTCATTTTTTTCAACTGTCCCTTCAAAATCAACAACAGGATAAAAAGTTACGCCTTCCTCCTCTTCTTCTTCAATTTCCACTACAAGATCACTCTCTGGTAATGTGCTGCAGAGAAGAATCATACCATCATCTCTCTCGAAGGAGAGAAGAGAGTATTCGGATACTCTCCCCATAATTTCATAATTACCTTCCAGCACCCTAGCCTTACAAGCACTACAGCTGCCATGACGACAGCCATACGGTGTTTGAATACCATTACGGATAAGGGCATCTAAAACTGTTTGACCTTCCTTAACTTGTATTACATTTCCGCTAGGTTCAAGAGTGACTTCATATGTTTCAAGTGCTGTCTTGTTCATAACAATAAGTCCTCCTTTTATTGCTAAACAGCCACAATTTGAATTGGTGCGCCGTTTTTAATTCCATTTTCATCTAAAGTTTTTTCTTCATTAATCTCAACATCTTGGCCGCCAAGCCAAGTAATTAACTTATAGCGATTCTTGTCTTCCTTTAGATTCCAAGTGTTGATACTCGCTTCTTTTAATTCTAATCCAGTCATATCGAATTTAGCTCTCATAGCGATATAAGTAAATGTTTCAACTTCCCCCTCTGCTAAAGATGCAGGAACGATATGGACAAGTAAATGATTAGGATCATGTAAATAACTGATTGCCAATTTTATTCACCACCAAGTAAAAGATTTTTCTTTTTTCGTTTCTATTAATTAAATCTCTTATCAAAATTCAATGCCTGGCGATATTGTAGCCAACGAACTCGGTCTCTGGATGAATAATGCTCTCCGCCTTCTTCAGGGCTGAATCCTAAATATTTAAATAAATCACCTGGCATGTTTTCCCCATACTCACCTGCTAAATACGCTTCAGACGGCCACCACATTTGAATATACTTATGAGGCTCCTGTTCGAAAATGTGTTTACAGCCAGGCGAACATGTCATGTGAATGTCACCGTTGTATTCACTGTACTGAGTCCATTGCTGTGATGGATTATCCGGATTAGGGAATTCCAATGGAATTTGACATACCTTACATACTGCCGGAATTCCTGGACTAGTTACCGCTAATGCATGGTCTCCTTGACGACGGTAATATGATGCATAATATTGATCAAACGTATTTGGATATTCACTTGCTAACCACTCATAGTCATCTGGCTGGAGTTTAAATGTTCTAAAGAAGTTAGCATGCTTGTAGTGATCCAAAATTCTCATTGTTGCATGGGAATAATGTTCTTTTTCCTTGATACTATCTTCCGTATGTTTTGGTAGGCGGATTCCATATTTCTTCAAATCTTTAAATAATCCATTAATGATTTGGTCTTCAACATAGATTTCGAACGCTTTTTTCCAAGAAATCGGACGAATACGTGGATAGTAATCTACTAATACTGATACAACTGAGAACATTCTGTATCCACGCCAGTACCATTTATCAATCCACTTTTGTACGATAGGAACGTTTCTTTCATCTTCCTCTAGTAACATTTTCAACGCAGACATTCCTAATGCCATATGTCTTGATTCATCTGACTGAACTGTTTTACCAGTTGCTGCGAAATGGTCATCTCCAACAGCAGCAGCAGAAGAGGCGAATGGAAGGAATAGAATATTAGTGAAACAGTATTCGAATGCAAAAGAAATAGCGATTAAAGCTTCAAACGGTCCTGCACTTAGAGCATCTTCAAAGAAAGATTTTACTACTGTATTAAACCAGTGGTTTTGGTTTGTTTGAGAAAAAGAGTGCAAACCATCATAATATTTACTCATATGAGCATAGTGCTTAATTTCAATTTGCGCATGGCGCAGTTCATCAATAGCTTGGGCAAAAGTAGCAAAGCGAATCGCTTCAATCGGAATATTCCTTCCAATGTAAGCCATCAAGCGGTGTGCCTGATACTCTCCTGGTTGTACTGCTACTGCAAAAGCTTTAACACCTTCATACCATCTGGCATCGATTACTTTTGCATGTCCGTGGTTCGCTTCAAACGCATTAACAACCGCATTATAGATCGAGTCTTTTTCCGATTGAACCTTTACATATTGGTTGTAGGTCATCCGGAATGGGTCTTCCCATTTTTTTGGATCTTTTAAGTAGATGCCTTCTTTTTCAATTAAAGGATAAACTTTTTTTAAATCAAAATCCTTCGGTTCCCACATTAAGTCTCTTGTTAAATATTTATATTGATCTTTTGAACTAAGTTTTACAGTCAATGTACTCACCTCGTATTTTTATCAAATGCGCCTTGGCGTATTTGCGCCCAGATTTTTTCGAGCTTGCTCGAAAAACTACCTTTGAAAATCTGAGGCATCCGCCGGAGGCTTAACTTTATTCAGTAAGTGTTTGAACCACCCACTAAATTGAATACAGGATTTCATTTAATCCCACCACATTTATGAGACTTCCTCTGAATAAAGTTAAACGTTATTCCAGCGAATGACTAATTGTTCCTCATCCATTTCTTCCATAAAGCCAAAATAGGATGCCATATAAATATGAAGCTCATCCATTGACCAATCACGGCCTAAGTGTTCTTCGACAAGCTCGCGTTTAATAATTAATTCGTTAGGGGCTTTTATTTTAATAAACGTTGAAAAGTTATCGACCTCTACTTCAGCATTGAATTCTTTTGCAGCCTCGACAATTGCGTCGATTACTGCTCCAGCACTGCTGTCCATATCGATACCCACGTATCTTACTGTTTCTACTGACATATCATGATTCTCCCTTCTTTAAATGGAAACTACTGATGCAAATGGAATGCCGGCTTTTTTGTAAAGAGGAATTATCTCTTCGACCTCAATCTGCTTTAATGTTTCTTCTACATTAATGTTTAGATTATGTTTTTCAAATAATGGTGCAAGAGCCAAGACAGCCTTATAAGCTTTTGGATACCATTTATTTACCCATTCTTGAATGACTTCCGCATTATCTTCTATTACATCCGGCATTGCACGTGGGTCGCTGATCGTTCTGCCCCAACGGTAATCACCAGGCCACTCATCATATCCTAGTTTATTTAGATAATCCCAACGTCCTTCTGGTTTATCATTTGTAAACAGTTTAAATAACGCAAATGCCCAATCAGATTGCCATTTCATTTGCTTATTAATTGTCAAATTTAATAGTGATAAATGATAGTCTCCATGTTGCATAGCTTCATTTGTCAAATGCTTATACATTAAACTGCCTAATAAAAGATCTAGTGTAAGATTTTGCGCAACGATTACTTCTGCCCAATCGTCTGTAACAAGCATTTCCTCTACATAGCTACGAAGAGGTTGATAGGCAGGTTCAGTCATTAGAATCTCTTTACTAGTATCTAGGAAATTACCATGGTGCTCTTGCATATTCATCGCCCATAGTGTAATCCATTGTGCTCTACCTGTTTTGTCATACGCTTGGTATGTCGCGCATTGTTCTATTGCCGAACCGAGAGCATAACGGATTACATGCTGCATTTGCACATTTTCCCCATATTCGATATGACGTAAAGGAGTATAGATTTCACGCAGCGCCTCAGCCCATTGTGCCGGTAGCTTTTCAACAACACCCAATTCCTCAGCATTCTTAAATGCATTCTCTACTTCAATTGCCAGGTTTTTACGATCTCTAGTATAGGGTGTGTACCAAAATCTTTTCGGATCTCGAAACGCTTCCCAGTCGGACGAACGAATTCTGGTGTAACGAGGATCGTATAGTTCATAATCTCTTTCATCAAAATTATGACGATAGTGGAAATGCACGTAAGTTTGACTTCTTAAGGTTACTTCTTCATACTCATTTTTCGTTTCCCATGTAAAAGGTTTCTGACGAATTGGTTGGATTTGAGACGTTTTACCTGTACTCATTTTCAATTCCCTCCTATAGCTTTTGTTTCTGAAATCTATTTTAGGTAACATTCTTATCTACTTTTTTCACCATGACTACCGGAACATGTCTTCTTTTCTGAGCAATCCCCACAGCACTTTCCTTCTTTTTTATGAGCACCTTGCACAACAACACCTCCTCATTTTTCCGCTTCACTTGATAACAATATTGTAATGAAAGCACTTTCAGTTTTATACAACATCGTTTGTTACAATTTTCTAAATATTTAGTATTAAAATGTTTGTAAATTATCTAAATGTTTACATTGTTTATAATTGAAAAAGTATTTTAAATCCTTAGTATTCATGCTAAAATGATGAAATTAATGATTGAAAAGAGATGAATTTGGTGAAGCAGAATGATCGCCAAAATAATGGCGCACGAGAATCAACGAAGGACCATTTTCTTGGAATTTTTCTTGTTACGATTGCCTTTGGCTATATATTTAATTATTTTCTTGAATCACAACTTCTCGGAAAAATTTTGAGTGTAGGAATTGTAGTGTTCATTGTGTTTTCTTTATCTGCTCTTCAAGGCAGTTTGAAAATTATTACCTATTCCTTATTGCTAGCAGCAATTGTGATCTTTGTTGGAGTTAGAGCCCCGATCGGGGAATGGCTAGATGGGGTAAGGGTCAATTTAACTTTAGTTTCTATTTTTACATTAGTTCCTTTACTTGGGATCCCGGTCCGTTTAGGTGGGTATTTAGAATCCCTAAAATATTTATTCGAGCGAGTACATCCTAAGTCATCTTTCGTTTTTCTAATAACTCAAGGTCTATCCCATGCTCTAGGTGTAGTATTTAATATTGGTACCATTTCAATTGTTCATTATTTATCAAAAGCTGCACCTATTCAATCACCTCGGCTATTAGTTAGCGCTATTAATAGAGGCTTTCTTAGCGTCATTTGTTGGTCTCCATATTTCGGAGCAATGGCCGTTGTATTAAGTATGCAATCGACAAAATGGGGAACCATACTTCCGTTCTCTCTGGGATTTGTGTTAGTAAGTTTTTTCGTAAGTTTCGCTGTTGATTGGTCGCTCATTAAAAAATCAGATGCTTCTTTTGCACTGGAAATGTCTGCAACGAAAGAAGAAGCCCATATACCGCATTTAAATAATAGGTTTGTAAAGAAAAAAGTAATTGAATTATTTTTATTACTTCTAGTAATGATGATGCTTGTTCTTGGAATTGAACTTTTTTCCGGTTTAGAAATGGCGATCATTATTTGTTTAGTTGCACTACTATTTCCGCTGTTATGGAGCTTTTTTCAACGAAACCACGTAACCTATTTTGTTGAATTGAAAGATCATATATTTAAAACATTACCGCGCATGAGAAAAGAGGTTGTACTTTTTCTAGTGTCCGGATTTTTCAGTGCTGCCTTTATGAAAACAGATATGAACAGCACACTTATTAACTTAGTCAATGACATATTTGGAGGATTTACGATCGGGATCGCCTATTGCATTGTTTTGGTTATAGTCCTATCATCAATAGTCGGTCTACATCCTATTGTTCCTGTTACTGTTTTCGCCTCAAGTTTCGACCCGAGTCTTTTAGGATTTAGTCCCGAATACTTTTCTGTTCTGTTGCTTTCTTCCTGGGGTGTTTCCAGTACCATTTCCCCGGCTACCGCTTCTAGTAATCTATTGGCGAACCTATGGCATATTGAGGTTACGACAATTGCCTTCCGCTGGAACATAAAATACGGGATCATCATGGCCATTTTACTACCGATCTATTTAGAATTAGTAAACATATGAATACTAAATGAGCAAATAAAAGAGGCTGACCCATTGCTTTTGGTCAGCCTTCTATCTCGTTATATTCAACTTTCATTTTTATTGATTTTATCCTAACTATAATATTGCATCTGCTTCAACAATATCAAGCGTTAAATTTTCATATACCGATAAGTCTACCTCATAGGGGACAACTTCTTGATTTTCTTCATCTCTTATAATCCTAATTAAAGGCCGGCCAGCAGCATTAAAATTATACTTTGCAATAATTCCCGTTCTACCATCATTTAATTTCACTGTCAGTCCTTCCGGATAAAGCGCAATACAATTTTTAAATAATTCAATTTGTTTACTGTCAAATTGTGTTCCGCTTCCTGAATAAAGTATTTCAAGTCCCTTATGCGGCAACATGGGAGGTCTATATGGTCTAGCACTTGTAACTGCATCAAATACATCGGTAATACTAATTATTTTAGCGTATTTGTGAATTTCTTTATCGAATAGTTGTCGTGGATAACCTAAGCCATCTAATCTTTCATGATGCTGAAGGGCACAATGAGCAACAGGTAAGGGGATCTCATGAATTTTTCTAAGCATTTCAAAACCTAATTCACAATGCGTCTTTACCTTCTCATATTCTTCATTTGTTAATTTTCCAGGTTTATTTAATATTTCGGGAGGTATGTATACTTTTCCTATATCATGAAGCATTGCTCCTAATCCAATTTCTTCAATATTCTTCAAGGGAAGACCATTCTCAATCGCCAGCTGGCAAGCATATATGGCTACGTTGACACTATGGGTATATACATAATTCTCATGAATTTTTGCTGTTGCTAATAAATTTATTGCAGTCTTATTTTCTGTCAAACAGGTTAGAATATCTTTAAATATCTTTTGAAAGCTTCGAATTGCCCTCCCAGACTTAATCATGCCCTTAATATGCGATCGATCAGAGTTTAATTCAGCAATAGTCTGGAATCCTTCTGTAATGGTATTGATTGCTTCAAACCGTAACTCTAAAGGAATAGTCTCAACGATTTCAATCCCTTCGGATTGTTCATCTTCAACATAAATAGTGCTTACATTATACTTCTTTAACTTTTTTATTAATTTGTCTGTTAGTTCCACTCCTTCAGATAATAGAATTTTCCCTTTATCATTATAAATTGTTTTACCTATTCTGATTCCCGGCTCACAGCTGTCAATATTAATTAGCCGCATGGATTTCCCCTCTCTCTTTCTTTGCGGATAAATGATACTACGATTCTATATATTAGTATACTTTGATAATATAGAAAGGCCAATCAAAAATGGACCTGATCTCTAATAAAGATCAGGCCCTTTACTCAACTTGTGACAGCAATATATTTTAAATTATTCAGAACTTTAATGGTGATGATGCCCTTGGGGCTCCTTAGATGGGTTTGTAATTTCAAATCCTTCTTCCGGAACGTAAAAATATTTGATCCAAACACCGTCTAAATATTCTTCACTTTTATCTAGGATGACATCGATCCCTTTGTCAGTTTTGACAACTTCATCATGTTCTGTTGGTATATCAAGTTTAATATCATAATGGGCATGGTCGCCATGCATATGCGTTATGTATACACGGATCATCTTTCCTTCTGCTTCTTCACTTGCAAGCATCTCATTCAATACTTTTGCGGCATTACGATTAATTTTACATTTCATGTTTGATGATTCCTCCATTTTTTTGTATAGGTATGTATATAATTTATATTTTACCCATTTATAAAGCCTCCAAGCAAAAATAATGATTGTTTAGAGGCTTTATTTAATTTTACACTATAAAGAATTTTAGAAATAGAGGTCATCATACCTTTCAAAATGCTCTATTTCCTTAAAGTCTATGGATGTGACTCGATCTGTATGTGGATTATAAACTACATTACCTTGAATCCTAATATTATCTTGCGCGGAGTGAACAATATATTCATAGGTTTCCTTAGTCTGCGTCGGAGAGACATGAGTTTTTCTAATAAAGTGAAAATCTGTTACCTGGTAGCCGGGATAAGCTGTTCCGATAACCTCCAGCAAATATTTTCCCCATTTTTCTTTTTCAAGTTCAGGCGATGGAATAATCTCGATATTAATAACTCCTATGCTTGGATTCGCTCCAAGGGCCATAAATGCATTACGATGAAGATTGATTTTGTTTGCCGGATAACCAGCCACTGTATCTACTATTGTCACAATAATTTCTCTTTGCCCAGGTGTAGTTAAGTTTCTTATTTTAAGAGTTTGACCACATTTATAAGGGGCATTTTCGCTGACTGCCACTGTCATATATTCATTTTTAGACCAAGGGATTCCGCATTTTGTAACTTGTCCCCCAGTCGTCCATGTCGCTTGACCTCTTATAGGACGTTGCCGATTCCAGTAATCAGTCCTATCTTGTGGATAGCTCGTATTGTAATCAAAAAATGGTTGCTGTGGGTTATTTGGGTATTGTGGGTACTGATAAGCTCCATATATATTAGGGTTAAGAATGTACCCATGATAGTTGTGAGGCCACATTTTTCCACCCTCCTCCTTTTCAATTTCTTTCTTAATAACATATGCCTTCAAAAGGTTGACCTGTTACAATGGCACAGAATTTGTGGAATTATTGGTCTATTTTTAAAAAATAATTTTAAAAAATTGTGAAAATAAAGGATTTAAGTGAAAGTTTGTCGAATTGCCAAATTGAATTCAAAAAGATTGGAGGAATTTTTGTGTCAGTTGAAAAAGGGAAATTTATTGAAGTTAAAGGCGTCAACACTCATTATCACGAGGATGGTCAAGGTGAGGTTGTTTTACTTATTCACGGTTCCGGGCCTGGGGTATCAGCTTGGGCAAACTGGCGTTTAGTATTCCCGCTTCTTTCACAACATTATCATTTATATGCACCAGATGTTGTTGGTTTTGGTTATACAGACCGACCAGAGGGTATTCAATATGGAATCGAAGTGTGGGCAGACCACATGATTGATTTCCTTGAAACAGTTGGGGAGAAGAAGGTTTCTGTTATTGGTAATTCCTTCGGTGGTGCGATTGCTTTACACATGGCTAAAAAACGTCCTGACCTTATCAACAAACTCATCTTAATGGGTAGTGTTGGTATTGATCATCCGATTGCTGATGGATTAGACCAAGTTTGGGGTTATGAGCCAAGCCATGAAAATATGAAAAATCTTATTAAAATATTTGCCTATGACAAAAGCATGGCAGAGAATGGCGATTTAGTTGAAATGCGTTACAAGTCTAGTATTCAACCAGGCTTCCAAGAATCATTCTCCGCTATGTTCCCTGCACCAAGACAAAGACATGTCAGTGCAATGGCTTTAACGATCGACCAATTGCAAGAAATTAAGTTCCCTACTTTATTGATTCACGGTAGAGATGATGAAGTTATTCCTTTAAAAGAAACTAGCTACAGACTAGCACTTGCTCTTCCAAACGCACAGCTGACTGTATTCCCAGAGTGCGGCCACTGGGTGCAAATTGAAAAAACAAATGAATTCGCCGCGCAGGTTGTTGATTTTTTGAATAGATAATCGTGGTGTCAGAAGCCTGTTTCGATAACAGGCTTCTGAATTTTTTGTGTGGGGTACGTTTTGATTCCCACCCTTTCTAATCAGGGCAGGTTTCGGGAATCAAACAGCAACTTTGATTCCCGTTCCTCTGTTTCAGCCTAGGTTTTCGGAATCATACGCTCTCTTTGTTTCCCATTTTCCTTTCTTAGCCTGAGTTTTGGGAATCATATGCTTTCTTTGATTCCCGTTTTCTCTTCTCAGCCAGAGTTTTCGGAATCATACGCTCTCTTTGTTTCCCATTTTCTCTTCTCAGCCTGAGTTTTGGGAATCAAACAAATTATGCCAAGGATTGAATACACTCCACCTGGTTATTTTTCGGTGAGTTCACAAGCGGCGATACCTCATACGCAATCATTTCCTCTGCTGCATATGGCGTTAATAACAGTTTTAATTGATTAGTGTCCTGTATATTGCGATCCAACCAAATCTTTTGCGCCTCATCTGGAAGTATAACTGGCATGCGGTCATGAATGTCCTTCATAATTTCATTGGGCTGCGTAGTTATGATTGTACATGTATGTAAAACCGTCCCTTCTTTTTCCCAACGATCCCAAAGGCCTGCAAATGCAAAAAAATGATTATTTTTGTGAACCATCCTGAATGGCCTTTTATTACCTTGGTCATCTCTTTTCCATTCATAAAATCCATCAGCAACAATTAAACAACGTCTTCTTTTCAACAAGGTTTTAAAACTGGCTTTTTCATCAATTGTTTCAGACCTGGCGTTTATCATTTTGTAGCCAATTGACGGATTATCAGCCCAAGACGGCACCAAACCCCACCGCAAAAAACCACCCTTATTGTTAACTCCATCGGAAACAATCGATAAAACATTTTGGCTTGGGGCTATATTGTAACTGATCTCATAATCAAGCCCATCCCCATTTACAATATTAAAAAATTCAATGATTTCTTCTAGTGGCGCCGTTAATGAAAACCTTCCGCACATTAGGCAACCCTCTCTCCCAAAGTAAAGTAAGTATATTTTTATTAATTTTCCATATACTATTAATTTTACCCTGCTTTTCAATGGCATAACCTAGAAAATTGTCGAAAATAAAACTTCACAGTTAATGGAGTTTTTAATTACCAATATTGACTATATTGAAATATTTTTATATAATTATATTGTTCCGGTCTGTTAGCTCAGTGGGAGAGTACTTGCTCGACAAGCAAGGTGTCACTGGTTCGAATCCAGTACAGACCATCATTAGTACAGGAGCTTGTATCCCTTCTATATCAAGGGAAACAGGCTCTTTTCTTTTTCTGTAAACTGTTATACAAAATGACTTTTTTCTTACTTGTTCACATTTTGTTCACGAGGTTCTTTTTCAGTACATCTTCGAAAATTTCGGCGACTTGATCCTGTACATTCGGTAAGAGATGAGCATAATATTGTAACGTAATTCGCGGCGTAGAATGTCCCAGGCGCTTCGATACTTTCACCACGTCCACATTGTTGGAGAGCAAGATGGAGGCATGAATGTGTCGGATATCATGAAAACGAATCCTCATTACACCCGCTTCTTTAATGAGACGATACATCACTCGTAAAAGATTATGGGGATCCTGTGGTTTTCCAAGCTCGGTACAAAAGACTAAATTTTGATCCTGGTACTCATCCCCCAAACGTTCCTTCCAATTCTTTTGTTCTTCCTTATGCTCTCGTAGCATTTGAACAACATCATCGGAAATAGGGATTTGACGTTTGGAACTTGCTGTTTTGACAGAAGATAGAAAATAGCCACTCTTTTGTGTAAAACTTAGTGATTTAGTTACATAGATCAGCTTTTTTTCAAAATCCACATCATCCCAGGTTAATCCGAGGATCTCACCCTTCCGCATACCGGTATAGAGGGCGGTTGTAAAAATTAATTTACTCCGCTCCCCTTCACATACTTGAAGAAAACGCTGAATTTCCTCAAACGACCAAATTTTCATTTCCTCACTTTTTACAGATGGCGGCTCCGCACCAAGGACAGGGTTTTCCGGAATCAATTTCCAAATGACCGCTTTCGTAAAGGCTTTATTTAACATTTGGTGCATTTTTCGAATATAGCTTGTGCTTAACCCTTCATCTAATTTTAGATTGTAAAACGAATCTATATCATAGGTCGTAATTTTTGAGAGGGGTTTTTGCGCAAAAGGATTTTCTCTTATTAAGTGTTTATTGATCCAATACTCCCGGTCACTGGAGGTGGCTTCTTTCACTCTTTTTTTAGAATGAGCGAACCACCGTATGATATCATCCGAAAAAATCTCCTTACACGTTTCATTGTAACCATTCGCCTCAATTTCGATGATCATTTTGTTCATCGCTTTACGAGCGGCAGCTTCACTCTTGACTCCACCTTTTGTTTTTTGACTTCGTT
>JAENZK010000137.1 GCA_016841285.1 Guptibacillus hwajinpoensis
CAACTATAGATTCCCCTAATTGGCATTGAGTATTCTATTATGGTGCGCGTTCACGCAAATGTGTTTGAACAAGCTTATTTGATCCTTTCTGTAGTAGCATTCTTACATAAATATTATTAGACAGAAGTGAAACAATGATTAAGAAAGTGCCAAAAAGATCGTACACTGTTATGTAATTCCCTTGAAAAGCAAAGACCAAGAGCGTGGTAACGGGAAAAAAGTTGATGAATAACAGTGCATATACACCCTCTTTGATTACCGTTTTCTCAGCCTTCTTCAGGTTTGGGAATCACTTGCCAAATCATACACATCCCAATGGAAATCAAATGCGCATTAGCCCTTTGGTTTATTTTTATTCTTTAGTTTAAGCGAAAAAGTTCACATTTCTAAATTAAAAGAGGATGAATTTTTTTCATCCCCCCAAAAGCTAGCCTTATATTATTTTGATGCTGGTTTGATAAACTCGCTCTCAATGTCATGTTCAAGTTTACTTGTACCTATATTCTTCCTAGGAACCATTGAAACCACAACAATGGCCAGGAATATTAACGCCACCCCAAGCCAAGCCTGAATTGAAAGAGATTCCCCGATTAAAAATGCCCCTAAGAGTGCTGCTGTTAGCGGTTCAAACAATGAAAGAGTTACAGCTGTTGAGGCAGGGATTTTCACTAATCCTTTACTAAACAGTAAATAAGCAATTCCTGTCGCGAATACACCTAAATAAAGACTTGTTCCAATTCCATTAATTTGGAATAACCATGAAAGATCAAATACGAATAACAAAGGTGCCAACATCACCGCAGCTAATGTAAATACGACAGCCACAACGGTATCTGGCTCCTGTGTTTTAAGCAATTCTTTACTAACTAATGTATATGTAGCAAATGCTAATCCAGCCCCAAGTGACAATAGTATTCCAAATGGTTGCACCTTAACTGCTCCGTTAGATGTAAAAAGAAGAAGGCAGCCAGAAATGGCCACGATGGTTGCAATCCACAACGATTTTGTCGGCATCGTCTTTTTAAATATCCATTCCATAATTCCAGCTAAAATAGGTGAACTGCCGATTGCTACGACCGTTCCAATTGCAACCCCTGTTACTTTTACTGCTGAGAAAAAAAATGGTTGATAACATGCCATACATAAAGCGGCTAGGACCACTTCTTTCAATGGCCAATTTTTCAGTTTCAATTTACCCTGCAATGATACAAACAGTAATAACGTAGAACCTCCAAACGCCAATCTCATCGCTCCAAAGGAAATTGGATGAGTATCAGGCGGAGCAAAGGTTTGCGCAGTACCCGTTGTCCCCCATAAGATTGCAGCTAATAAAACTAAAATCGTTGATAATCTGTCCTTCAAAATTCAGTTCCCTCCCCCAACCAATATCAAAATCATATCACATTTCATACGCTTTAAAATATATATACATGAATACTATTTTTTTACTAAATCTAAAACTTAAATGTTGAAGTAAAACTGAAAGGATGGATCTAAGTTGACTAAAGACATTCAAAATATTCTGCAGGAAGGGATCTATGGTCCGAAGGAAATTAATCCTGAAGAAAGAAAAAAATTCCTAGGAACATTAAGGGAGAGGATCTTAGCAGTGTTAACAAAATCTCAAGTCAGAGAACCTGGAGTTAATAGGAAAATTCAGGATTTAATTAAACAGAATCCGAAAGTCAAGATGATTTTAAACGGGGATATCGACTACTCATATTTAAGAGAATACATTAAACTTGCGAATAAAAACAACATAACTTTTACGATTTCAAATGACCAGGAACACCCAACAGATATCGGCTTAGTTCTAGCTTATGATTATGCTATTGATAAAGAAAATATATATATTCAGTGACATATTTTTGACATGTATTCATTTTCCAATCTTTAGGTGATAAAATTTATTTAGACAAATAAAAAAGTTGACTCCTAGCCTCGATTAGTTTATCTTTTCAGTATACCATTACGGGTATTTAAAAACGCAATTAATATTCCATTAGGAGGAATAAACATGGCAAAGAAAATTATTATTGTTGGTGGAGTTGCTGGTGGCGCAACCGCTGCAGCGAGATTAAGACGATTAGATGAAAGCTCACATATTATTATGTTTGAAAAGGGAGAATACATTTCCTTTGCAAATTGTGGACTACCATATTATATTGGAGAAGTCATAAATGACCGGAAAAAGCTGTTAGTCCAAACCGTTGACGGTATGTCAAGCAGATTCAATATGGATATACGAAATTTAAGTGAAGTAATAAAGATCAACCGAGACGCTAAAACGGTAACTGTTCAAAATTTAGAAACCGGAGAAACCTATGATGAGGGCTATGATCAATTAATATTATCACCGGGTGCGAGACCAATTGTCCCTCCAATCCCTGGAATTAAAGAGGCAAATAATTTATTTACACTTCGAAATATTCCGGATACAGATGCAATTAAGGCCTATGTAGATGATAAAAAACCAAAGAAAGCGGTCGTTATCGGCGGTGGTTTTATTGGTGTTGAAATGGCTGAGAACTTATATGAGCGTGGGGTTGAAGTTACACTAGTTGAAATGTCAAACCAAGTAATGGCCCCTTTCGATATCGAAATGGCATCCATTTTACACACTCATATGAATGAAAAAGGTGTCAAACTCATTCTAGAGGATGGTGTCCAAGCTTTTGAGAATAATGGAGCAAAAGTAATTTTAAGCAGTGGAAAAGAAATTGACACAGAGATGATTTTATTAGCAATAGGCGTTAGACCAGAAAATGAACTAGCCAAAGAAGCCGGACTTGTTCTTGGTGAACGCGGTCATATTAAAGTAAATGAATATCTTGAAACAAATGATCCTGATATCTACGCTCTTGGTGATGCAATCGAAGTGAGGGATTATATTAATGGAAACCAAACTGCTATTCCACTTGCATGGCCAGCAAACCGTCAAGGTCGTATTGTTGCCAATAATATATACGGAAAAAAAGAAAAATATAACGGAACAATGGGTACATCAGTTGCAAAAATATTTGATTATACTGCTGCAAGCACTGGTAATAATGAGAAGACGTTGAAACGCATTGGAATTAACAATTATCAAGTTATTCATATACATCCCGGTTCACACGCAGGATATTATCCGGGAGCAGCACCAATCGCCTTAAAGCTTATCTTTGACAAAGAGACTGGCAAAATTTACGGCGCCCAAGGAATAGGAAAAGATGGTGTAGAAAAGCGGATTGATGTTATCGCAACATCAATAAAAGGCGGCTTATCTGTACTTGATTTACCTGATTTAGAGTTAGCTTATGCTCCACCATATTCATCAGCAAAAGACCCAGTGAATATGGCCGGATATGTAGCTTCAAATATTATTGAAGATGCAGTTGAAACAGTACAATGGCATGAGATCGATGAAATCGTTGTGAATGGCGGATTCCTTGTAGATGTACGTAATCCAGGTGAATTAAAGCTTGGAGCTATAAATGGGGCTGTAAATATTCCATTAGATGAACTACGTGACCGTCTTAATGAACTTCCAAAAGATAAACCGATTTATGTGAATTGCCAAGTTGGTCTTCGTGGTTATCTTGCCGCTAGATTATTAACACTTAATGGGTTTAGAGCAATAAACCTAGATGGTGGTTGGAAAACTTATTCCACGGTCTATGGTAATGGAAAAGATTCAGATTGCAAAATCGTAACAGATGATTCCGGTGTAGCACGATTCGATTGTGTTGGTAATCCAATAAAATAAAACAATTAGACTCAATAAAAAGGGTGGTCAGGAAAATAAATTCCTGTTCCACCTTTTGGTATTTTAACTTTTATTGTATCATTTTCAATAAATTACCATTATAATGTGATTAATTTCACATCATATAATAATGAAATAAAGTTATAATTCAATTACACTATTATTTTTTATACAAATGGAGACTGTTCGATGGAAATGACTACAACAAATGAAAAAAAAGTAGATCAACTAAATACTTTAAATAGATTAATTGAAAAAAAGCGAAAACAAATGATAAATAATGGGCTACAGTATGGTTTTACTAATAAAAAAACAATCATGATTAGCCAAGAATTAGACAAGCTAATTAATGAAGTCCTTCTGCTTGGAAGTGTACTAAGAAAAGAATGCAATGAATAATACCCACAACGTTATAAAAAGTTGTGGGTATTTTTTTGTACAACCACTTGTAAATTACAGATTACTATAGTAAATTAGGGTAAACAAAAATACTACCATGAGTATATATATTCTTATCTCGAGAGGTGGAGGGACTGGCCCTTTGAAGCCTCAGCAACCAACCAAAAGGTCAGGTGCTAATTCCAGCCAGATAAGAAGAAGAATTGCACGTCAATTAGTCTTCTTCTTAATGGAGAAGACTTTTTCTGTTTAATCGAAACTATAATTTAGCAGGTGAATGCAATGGGATTTTTACAAGATTTGCAAAATCGTATTTTAATAGCTGATGGTGCGATGGGGACACTCCTTTATTCCTATGGTGTTGATTTTTGCTTTGAGGAATTGAACCTCTTGCAGCCGGAACGGATTACACAAATTCATGAAACCTATATTAAAGCCGGAGCTGATGTAATACAAACCAATACGTATGGTGCCAACTATATTAAACTTAGTAGATACGGTCTAGAAGACCAGGTCAAAGATATTAATACGGCTGCCGTACGCCTTGCCAAAAAAGCCGCAAAAGAAAATACGTATGTGTTAGGTACTTTCGGGGGTATCCGTGGGATAAAAAAAAGCGCAGCAACTATTGAAGAAATTAAACGGTCTTTTCGCGAACAACTTTACAGTATTCTGTTGGAAGGTGTAGATGGATTATTACTTGAAACATTCTACGATTTCGATGAAATAAAAACCGTCCTTGAAATTGCGCGAAAAGAGACTGAATTACCAATCATTTCCCAAGTCTCAATTCATGAGGTAGCTGTTTTACAGGATGGGACACCGCTTCGAGTAGCTCTGAAACAGCTAGAAGATCTAGGAGCAGATGTTGTCGGATTAAATTGCCGTCTAGGGCCTCATCATATGACCCAAGCGTTAGAAGAAGTCCCACTACCAAAGAAAGCATTCTTGTCGGCCTATCCTAATGCGAGCTTACCGGATTATGTAGATGGGCGATTAATTTATGAATCAGATGCAGAATATTTTGGCGAATGTGCCGTTAATCTTCGAAATCAAGGTGTTCGTTTAATCGGTGGCTGCTGTGGTACAACGCCTAAACATATTAAAGCAGTTAGCGATAAACTCAAAGGACTAACACCAGTTACAGAAAAGGATGTAAAAATTAAAGAGCATGAAAGGTTTATCACTGTAACTGCCAAGCCTACTCAGCCACATCTACATGAGATTGCTCAGAAGGAACGGTCCATCATCGTTGAGTTGGACACTCCAAAAACATTAAATACTGCTAAATTCATAGAAGGGGCGAAAGCCTTAAAAGAAGCAGGCATAGATGCCCTTACAATGGCAGATAATTCATTGGCTTCTCCTAGAATTAGTAATATGGCCATGGCTGCTATTGTTAAAAACGAAGTAGGTATACGCCCGCTTGTTCACATAACGTGCCGGGATCGAAATTTAATTGGACTTCAATCCCATTTAATGGGCTTGGATGCTTTAGGTATCGACCAAGTGTTAGCCGTAACCGGTGACCCCACAAAAGTCGGTGATTTTCCAGGAGCAACCTCTGTTTATGACCTGTCTTCTTTTGAATTAATAAGTCTTATTAAACAATTTAATGAGGGCATGACATTTTCAGGAAAACCATTACAAAAGAAGACTGCCTTCTCGGTTGCAGCGGCCTTTAACCCAAATGTCCGCCACCTTGATAAAGCTGTCAAAAGATTGGAGAAAAAAATCGAGTATGGCGCTGACTATTTTATTAGCCAACCTATTTTCAATGCAGAGCAAATTTTGCAAGTTTACGAAGAAACAAAACATATAACAAAACCAATCTACATTGGTATCATGCCGATCGTAAGCAGTCAAAATGCTGAATTTCTCCACAATGAGGTGCCAGGAATCAAATTGACCGATGATATTAGAAGAAGAATGGCTAGCTGCGGGATTGACCGCGAAAAAGCCGCTGAAGAAGGGATTGCTATTGCAAAATCTTTAATCGATATCGCCTTCGATTTATTCAAAGGAATCTACTTTATTACACCGTTTATGCGCTATGAAATTACGGTGGAACTCGTACGATATTTGAATTCTAAGGACACCAAAAATATACTTACAAGAAATTAACTTTATTGTTTTCTTAGCAAAGAGAGGAAGATTAGATTGTCAGATAATACATTGCAAGAACAAATGAAGAAAAAAATCCTGATTATTGATGGAGCAATGGGAACGATGTTACAGCAAGCCAATCTTTCTGCAGAAGATTTCGGTGGTGAACTATATGAGGGCTGTAATGAACATTTAAACATAACTGCTCCCCATGTTATTGAATGGATTCACCGCTCCTATTTTGAAGCTGGCGCAGATATCGTCGAAACCAATACCTTTGGTGCGACAAAGTTGGTTTTAGATGACTATGAGCTCGGTGCAAAAGCTTACGAGCTTAATAAGGTGGCGGCCGAACTTGCTTGTAAAGTAAGGGACGAATTTTCGACAACTGAATGGCCCCGCTTTGTCGCCGGATCAATGGGACCAACAACAAAATCATTATCTGTAACCGGTGGTGTTACCTTTGATGAGCTTGTTCAAAATTACGAGGAACAAACACGTGGTTTAATTGACGGCGATGTTGACCTTTTACTGCTAGAAACTAGTCAGGATATGCGTAATGTGAAAGCAGCCTTTGTAGGGATTGAAAAGGCACGTGAATCTTCAGGTAAATATGTTCCTTTAATTATATCCGGAACAATCGAGCCCATGGGAACTACACTGGCCGGACAATCGATAGAAGCTTTTTATATATCGATAGAGCATATGAAGCCTTTAGCTGTTGGTATGAACTGTGCGACGGGACCGGAATTTATGCGTGATCACATTCGCTCATTATCGGAGCTATCTATTACTGGTGTTAGCTGTTATCCGAACGCTGGCCTTCCTGATGAGGATGGAAATTATCATGAATCACCTGAATCACTTGCCACAAAACTTGCTGGCTTCGCTGAAAAAGGCTGGCTCAATATGGCTGGCGGCTGTTGTGGTACGACACCAGACCATATACAAGCACTTGCCAAAACGTTAAAGGATTATGAGCCGCGGCAAATTCCTAATGAAACCCATCATCATGTTGTCTCAGGAATTGAGCCCCTATTGTATGAAGATTCAATGAGACCATTATTCGTCGGTGAAAGAACAAATGTCATTGGTTCTAGAAAATTCAAGAATTTAATCATTGATGGACAATTTGATGAAGCGGCAGAAATTGCCCGAGCCCAAGTAAAAAACGGTGCCCATGTCATTGATGTTTGTTTAGCAAATCCAGATCGTGATGAACTCGAGGATATGGAGAATTTCTTAGATGTTCTTATCAAAAAAACAAAAGCTCCACTTGTAATTGATTCAACTGACGAGAAAGTGATTGAACGAGCCCTAACCTACTCCCAAGGTAAAGCGATCATCAACTCTATTAACCTTGAAGATGGTGAAGAACGCTTTGAAAAAATCGTGCCCCTCATTCATCGCTATGGTGCAGCCGTAGTTGTCGGTACAATCGATGAAACCGGTATGGCCGTTACAGCACAGCGAAAACTTGAGGTTGCCGAACGTTCCTATCATTTATTAGTTGATAAGTATGGACTAAGACCTGAAGATATTATTTTCGATCCGCTTGTTTTCCCTGTAGGAACAGGTGATGAACAGTATATTGGGTCCGCAAATGAAACGGTAGAAGGAATCCGACTTATTAAAGAAAAATTGCCAAGAAGCTTAACGATTTTAGGAGTCAGCAATGTTTCATTTGGACTTCCACCGGTAGGGCGTGAAATTCTAAATGCAGTTTATTTATATCACTGTACACAAGCTGGTTTAGACTATGCGATTGTGAATACTGAAAAGTTGGAGCGTTTTGCTTCAATTCCACAAAATGAAATTTCAATGGCTGAAAAACTTTTATTTGAAACGACAGATGAAGTTTTAGCAGCGTTCACTAATTTTTATCGTGATAAGAAAAAAGAAGTAACTGTTCAAAAAAATGATATGACACTTGAGGAAAGACTTGCCTACTATATTGTTGAAGGTACAAAAGAAGGCCTAATCCCGGACCTAGAAATCGCTTTAAACGAGTATAATGCACCACTGGATATTATTAATGGGCCGTTAATGGCTGGCATGGCTGAAGTGGGTAAACTCTTTAATGAAAATCAACTCATCGTCGCAGAGGTTCTGCAGAGTGCTGAGGTCATGAAAGCATCTGTTTCCTTCTTAGAACCTTACATGGAAGCAAAGGAAAATGACAGCGGCAAGGGCAAAGTGTTACTTGCAACTGTCAAAGGGGATGTACACGATATTGGTAAAAATCTAGTCGATATCATCCTGACAAATAATGGGTTTAAAGTTATTGATTTAGGGATCAAAATAGCGCCAGCGGATTTAATCAAAGCGATCGAAGAAGAAAAACCAGACATTGTCGGCTTATCAGGATTACTTGTAAAATCAGCACAACAGATGGTGTTAACTGCCCAGGATATGAAACAGTCCAATATCTCAGTTCCGATCCTCGTTGGTGGTGCCGCCCTTTCGCGGAAATTTACAGATACAAGAATCTCTCCGGAATATGACGGACCGGTCCTTTATGCCAAAGATGCGATGAATGGGTTAGATCTAGCGAATCGATTACAGGATGAGGAAGAGCGGACAAAAATCATAAATGAAAAAGTCGAGGCTTTAAATGCTGCAAAAGTCGAAGAACATCAGCGTAACCGTTCAAAGGCACCTGTAGAAAATGTTCGTTCTACAGTCCGGGAAGATGTATCAGTTTATCAACCAAGAGACCTTGAACAGCACATATTAAAAGAGTATTCTATCTCCCATGTTGAACCCTACATTAACATGCAAATGCTGTTAGGACACCATTTAGGGTTAAAAGGAAAAGTAGCCAAGTTATTGGAGGAGAAAAATGAAAAGGCTGTTCACTTAAAAGAAACGATCGATGGTTTACTCAAGGAAGCGAAAGAAGGCGACTTCCTTCAGCCATCAGCTATTTATCGTTTTTTCCCAGCACAATCAAATGGGGATTCAGTCATCATCTATGACCCAGATGATGTCACAAAAGTGATTGAAACCTTTACATTCCCACGACAACAAAAGGAGCCTTATTTATGTCTTGCGGACTATATACGCTCCGTCAACAGTGGTGAAATGGATTACGTCGGCTTTTTAGCTGTTACAGCCGGAAAAAATGTACGGAAATACTCTGAAAAATTTAAAGGTGAAGGCGACTTCCTATTAAGTCATGCGATACAATCGTTAGCCCTTGAAACGGCTGAAGCGCTAGCAGAACGGGTTCATCAACTGATGAGAGACCAGTGGGGTATTATTGATCCAACGGATTTATCGATTCAGGATCTTTTCGCAGCCAAATATCAGGGTCAACGCTATTCCTTTGGCTACCCATCATGTCCAGAAATTGAGGACCAAGCAAAACTATTTAAACTAATCCGTCCCGAACAAATCGGAATTCAGTTAACTGAAGGGTTTATGATGGAACCTGAAGCTTCTGTTACAGCTATCGTATTTGCCCATCCAGAAGCACGTTATTTTAACGTACTTTAAAAGAACATTGCCCATTGCCGCCGTTTCACCTCTGGTAATGGGCTCTTTGTTTATCCTTGTAACATGGGTGTCACTTTACGTATAACTTCCTCAATCTTTTTCGCATTTTTCGAATACATTTGTTTGGCGTCTTCATTTTCCGTAGCAAGAGCAAATAATTCCAAATCCGCTTGGCACTTTTTTATTGAAGATAATAATAAGGGCATTTCTGTTGGCTTTGGAACTTGTATCTTGTCATCAAACAAATCCACTGTTAATTGACCGAAGGAATCAACTTGACCTAAAAATACATTTTCGATCGCAATCCCTTGCTTATCAAGTTCAGTCTTTAACCATCCAGGATTTAGTCCGATTGTAGCCAATGGTTCATTTAGAATTTTTCCATCCATAATGACTGTTTGCGGTTCTTTTTCATCTGGTATTTTTACATTCAAATCTTTAAGGGTTAAAGGCTGGCGATCTCGTTTTAAGAGCACATTCAATTCGCCCGTTGGCTCCAACACTGCAAATTCAACATCTGCAAATTTAAACGCATTTTTCGTCCGCAATTGTTTAAGGAGCATATCGGTTGTAAATTGTTCCTTTTTTAGATTGTCCTCCATCACTTTTCCATCTTTTATTAAAACGGTCCCTTTGCCATCTATAAAATCTCGGACAATTTTACTTTTAAGTGCAATAAGGTCTAACAGAAATGTAACTCCAACCCAAACGACGATGGCTAACACCCCGTAAAAATAGTTGATGCCCAAATCAAGAATCAAAATGGCGGCTATTCCTCCAAGAGTAATCCGCGAAATATAATCAAAATAAGAAAGCTGTGCGACCTGCTTTTTTCCGGATAATTTGGCGGCAAAAAATAGTAAAACGAGCATTCCCAATGTGCGAAGTATAATTTCAATCCAATTTACCATACTATTGAACCCCTTTTTATTTAAAGTCCCTTATACTGTGGTTCCTCCATTTCTAACTGATCCAACCGTTTATCTAAATCTTTAATAACTTCAGTTAATATGTCTCTTGCCTCGTTAAGTATTTTGCGGGCTTCTACTTCCTGTGCTACTGTTGATAATCCTAGTAACCCTTGTTCTATACCTTGCAATGTAAACTTACATTGTTTCACCTGTGAAGCAACCGTCATATAAAAACAACTCCCCTATAAATTATCCTTTTGGTTTAAACAATACGGCTCCAATAAAACCGAAGATAATAGCAGCGGAAATACCGGAACTGGTCACCTCAAACATCCCGGTGATTACCCCGACAATCCCATGTTTTTCGGCCTCTGCCATAGCCCCGTGAACTAATGAGTTACCGAAACTGGTTATTGGTACAGTTGCTCCTGCCCCGGCAAATTCAATGAGCGGTTCATAAAGGCCAAATCCATCTAGAACTGCTCCAACACAAACTAAAGTACTTAAAGTATGTGCTGGAGTAAGCTTAAATACATCAAACATAATTTGTCCAATCACACAAATGGCTCCTCCTACGACAAAGGCCCAAAAATAAATGGCCATCTATAAACCACCTCCAGCGCCTACTTCAGTTTCTATAGAAACAGCGTGTGCAATACAAGGGATTGTTTCTTTTTGTTGAAATGTTAGTGGAGATAATAATGCTCCAGTTGCCACTACTAATATTCTTTTTAAATTTCCTTTCTTCATTTCATTTAACAGATGTCCATATGTAACAACGGCTGAACATCCTGCACCACTTGCACCTGATAGTACAGGCTGGCCTTCCCGATAAATCAAAATACCGCAATCTTTATAGGTCTCCTCCGTTACTCCAATTCCATGTTTATTTAATAGACCAAGGGCTATTTCATGACCAATACGCCCAAGATCACCTGTGACAATTAAATCATAATAGGATGCTGGGACATTTCTCTCTTTAAGGTGGGCCTCAATCGTATCAATAGCTGCCGATGCCATTGCCCCTCCCATGTTAAACGAATCTGACAAGCCCATAT
>JAENZK010000138.1 GCA_016841285.1 Guptibacillus hwajinpoensis
GGTGAAACAGTTTCACCAGGAAAAGCTCTATTTCTTATCACGAATCTTGATCAGCCATTTTAGCAGTTAAAAGCTTAACAGCACGGATTGCATCATCGTTACCAGGAATTACATAATCGATTTCATCTGGATCACAGTTTGTATCAACAATTGCAATGATAGGAATGTTTAATTTATGTGCTTCAGCAACTGCGATACGCTCTTTACGAGGATCGATAATGAATAAGGCATCAGGGATATCTTTCATTTCTTTGATACCGCCTAAGAACTTCTCAAGACGCTCTAATTCCTTATTTAGGTTAACTACTTCTTTCTTTGGTAATACATCAAATGTACCATCTTCACGCATTGTTTCGATTTCTTTAAGACGTGCAATACGCTTTTGGATTGTTTCAAAGTTTGTTAAAGTACCACCTAACCAGCGTTGGTTAACATAGTACATTCCACTGCGTTCTGCTTCTTCCTTAACAGAATCTTGAGCTTGTTTTTTAGTACCTACGAAAAGAATAGTACCGCCGTTAGCAGCTATTTCTTTCATAGCATTAAAAGCTTCTTCAACCTTTTTAACTGTTTTTTGCAAGTCGATGATGTAGATGCCGTTACGCTCTGTGAAGATGTAACGCTTCATCTTAGGATTCCATCTGCGTGTTTGGTGTCCAAAGTGTACACCAGCTTCTAATAATTGCTTCATTGAAATTACTGACATTCTTTTTTCCTCCTAAATGGTTTTGTTTCCTCCGTTCGCATCATTTTAAAATATAACTGCAAAGGCAGCACCAATATTTTAATCAACGGACGTGTGTATTTAACACCGAAAGTTACTATACCATACTGCACATCTCTAAATCAAGTCTTTTATCAATTTGACCCATTAAATTTGAGAATTAACTCAATTTCAGTTTTTCCTTTGTTTAATTTTTGGGCTATTTCCTCTGCTTTAAGGCCCTGTTCATGAAGTAAAATCACTTTAGAATTTAATGATGGCTCGAAACGATCTTCTACAGTAGGAACCGGTGGTGTATATTCTTTGGGCTTCGGTTTTTCCATCTGAGTTTGATAAATTTGTTGAGTTGCTTTTCCGCGAATATCCACCGGATTTTTATTTACAGGTTTTGTTGATTTAGTAATCAATTTTAACAGTTTTTCATTTTCTTCTTTCATTTCCAGCAAGTAAGACTGAAACAAATCTTCAATTTCTTTTTGTATTTCTGCTTGCCTTTTTTCTATCTCATTCGTACGTTTTAACCGCATCGATAATAAGAATATCCAAAAGAAAGCGAAAAGATGTAAGATAAAACTGATTACCAGCAATAATGGATACATTTTATCCCTCTATATCTATTAGATTTCCTTTATAGGGGTGATGTGATTCAGCTTGGAGCGTTTGTTCCTTTTGTTTTTTTCTTTTCTTTGAGTCAAAGGCACCTTTAGAATTTTGACGATCTTTTTGAAGTTCATTTTTTGTAGTCTCATCATATTTATTTACTTGCTTTTTCTTTTCAATATCTTCTTTTTGTTGTGCTGAAGCCAAATGATCTTGAATAAGTTGACCTTTTTGCTGCATTTGTTCTTGTATTTTCCCTAAATCCTGTGTCCTCGGAAGCGCAACCTGTAACTCTACAAGCTTTAGACTCATTTTTCTCACTTCCTTCATAAAGGATATGAATCAAATTGACATGATTTTTCCTAGTGAGGTGCGAAGTTTAAATAGGGCCTTAGAATGGATTTGCGAAATTCTTGAAGTTGAAAGACCTAAGACCTGTCCAATTTCAGTAAGGGTTAATTCCTCATGGTAAAACAGACTTACGACAAGTTGTTCTTTATCATTTAGTTCAACAATTGCATCTGCTAACTCATCGTAAAGTTCCACTTTAACCGTGTGCTCCTCAGGGGTTAAACTGTTTTTATCGCGAACAGAATAGCTTAATCCCTCTTTTTCATCAGAGTCTTTATTACTTTCATCAATGGATAAAATATTGGCGAAAAAACCTTCTGTAATAGCGTTGTTTACTTCCTCTTCAGTCATTTCAACTTCTTGCGCTATTTCCTCAACTGTTACATTTCGCATAAATCTTTGTTCTAATCGTTCAATAGCAGCTTCTATTTTTTTATTTTTCTCCCGTAAACTACGAGGAAGCCAATCCTCCTTGCGAAGGCCGTCCAAAATCGCTCCTCTAATTCGAAAGGATGCATAAGTATCAAACTTCAAATCTCTAGTAATGTCAAATTTTTCTAAGGCATCGTATAATCCCATAAGACCATAGCTTTTTACATCTTCTCTATTTACATTCTTAGGTAATCCTACAGAAATCCTTTGTACATGATAATTAACAAGAGGCATATATAGACGTATTAATGAATCACCCGCTTGAGGATCTTTCGTATTGATCCACTTTTGCCATATCTGATCCTCATGGGAAGGTATTCTCGTCATGGTCATCCTCCTATCAAATGCGCCTTGGCGTATTTGCGCCCAGATTTTTTCGAGCCTGCTCGAAAAACTACCTTTGAAAATCTGAGGCATCCGCCGGAGGCTTTAACTTTATTCAGCTGGGTTTGTACCCCCCTCTGAATTAAAATACTATTTGGCATTCATCTCGCCACTTATGGAAGTAGGAGACTTCTGCTGAATGAAGTTAAATATCTTTAACTCCTTGATTTACCGTTCTAATATTTAGCATTCTCGTACTGGGGTTAAATTCAATAGTTCGCCCGCTGCTTCCACCGACATCTTCAGCCATAATCGGAATGCGAAAGCGTTGCAATTCTTTTTTTACTGCTTCTACGTTTCTAGGTCCAATTCTCATCATTTCATTTTGTGTTGAAAATTGAAACATCTGTGCTCCACCGGCAATTTTTGCTTTTAAATTGATAAGTCTCGCACCTATTTTAGTTAGTCTGTTTATTAATTCTTCTATACCAGTATCTGCATACTTTGCAATATTTATTGAATCTGCTTTAGCTAGAGATGAATCAGGGAGCATCACATGTACAAGACCGGCAATCTCTTTGTAAGTATCGTAAATAACGACGCCAACACAAGACCCTAAACCAGATGTGCGAATAAGATTTGGCGATTGGACTACATTCATATCAGCGATCCCGACCTTAATAATGTTCACTGTGTCATTCATCAAGAGGGACTCCCAACGCACCGAATATTTTTGCAAATGATTCCGGATCTAACAATAGGAAAAAATGCCCCTTAACACTATCTGTAATTTCTTCCTGTTCGCTGACAGCTGTATCAATGACGATCGCATAATCACTAACTTGAGAAACTTCCATTAATCCATAGCTTAGTATCGCCCCAACCATATCAATTCCTAGCGCAGGAACGGTTGGGTATAGGTTTAGTTTTGTAAAGTCTGACAAGGCTGATAAATAAGAACCGGAAAGGATGTTACCTAGTTCTTGAAGAGCAGAAACCGATAATTCAGGAAATGGTGGGTTTTCAAATGAGAAATTCTCTTCACCGGTCATTAATTCTATATATTTCTCTGCCTGCTCGATTGGAAGCATAAAATAGATACTTCCTGGTGCGTCACCTTCAATTCTAAGAAATATTGACGCGATTACATTATCCGCTCCACCAACCATATCCATTATTTCATCAAATGATACAATACTAACATTAGGGACAGTCATATCAACTCTTTTCCCTAATATTTTCGAAAGAGAAGTGGCAGCATTTCCAGCACCAATATTTCCGACCTCTCTTAGGATATCTAAATGGTGACTTTTAATTTGTTCAATAAAAGACATAATTTTAGCCCTCAACTACCTTTAAATCTTTTAGTCCATCTGAAATTAAAACTTTTTCGAGATTTAATAATATTAAAAGCCGTTTATCAAGTTTTGCAACACCATTTAAGTACTCTACTTCAATAGTGCCAACTACTTCAGGTGGCGGTTCAATTGCTCCTTCTGGAATATCAATGACATCGTTTGCTGCGTCCACAACTAGACCGACCTCCAAGTCACTTACGCCAACAATGATGATTCTTGTACTTTCTGTGTACTCTGCTTCTTCAATTCCAAATCTTTTCCGTAAATCGATAATGGGTGTTACAACCCCTCGGAGGTTCATAACTCCTTTAACGAATTTCGCTACTTTTGGCACACGTGTAATATGCATCATTCGCTCAATGGATTGGACCTGTTGAACGGGAATACCATATTCTTCGTCCTTTAGCTGAAAAACGATTACCTTTATATCAGTTAAATCTTCCACGGACATTTCTTATTCCTCCTTTATCTTCAAGCACCGTATCTTTGTTATTTAATTAAAGCATTACAGTCAATAATTAAGGCAACTTGTCCATTTCCAAGGATCGTAGCACCTGAAATAGCGAACGCCGAATTCAAATAATTACCTAACGATTTCAATACGATTTCTTGCTGTCCAATGAAGGAATCTACAACAAGTCCGGCCATTTTTTCCCCTTTTCGAACAATGACTACGGAATAAAGACCATCCTCTTCATTTACAACTGGTACCTCGAAAATGTCTTTAAGAAATACGAGTGGTACTACCTTACCTCTAAAGTCGATAACCTTTTGGTTATGTGCATTTAGAATATCTTGTTTTTTAATAATAGCTGTTTCAATAATAGAGGATAAAGGAATTGCATATTTTTCCTCTTGTATTTCAACAAGCATAACAGAGATAATGGATAGAGTTAATGGCAATTGGATCGAGAAGATGGAGCCATGACCGAATCTAGACTCGATAGAAACGGAGCCACTTAGTGATTCTATCGTACTCTTCACAACATCTAGACCAACACCGCGTCCTGAAACATCAGAGATCTTATCTGCTGTTGAAAACCCAGATGCCATAATAAGCTCATAAACCTGCTTATCGGTCATACTGGCTCCAGTTTCAGCTGTTACAACGCCACGTTCAATTGCTTTCTTTAACACCTTATCACGATTTATACCTGCACCGTCATCCTCAATTTCAATAAAGACATGGTTTCCACTATGATACGCTTTAAGAACCACAGTACCTTCTTCAGGCTTTCCTTTTGCAATCCGTTCCTCAGGAGTTTCAACTCCATGGTCAATGGCATTTCTTATTAAGTGAACAAGCGGATCGCCAATTTCATCGATAACAGTTCGGTCTAATTCGGTTTCTGCACCGATAATTTCCAGATTGATTTTTTTGTTTAAGTCACGAGCTAATTGTCTTACCATTCTAGGGAAACGGTTAAATACTTGTTCAACAGGAACCATCCGCATGTTTAAAATAATATTTTGAAGGTCTCCTGAAATACGTGACATTCTCTCTACAGTTTCGTGAAGTTCAGGGTTATTTAAGTCGTTGGAGATTTGTTCAAGTCGTCCTCGATCTATGACAAGCTCCTCAAATAAATTCATTAAAATATCTAAACGTTCAATATTAACCCGGATTGTCTTGTTCGAAACATTTTGTCCCTTTGTTTTCTCTTTTCCACTTTCGCTTTTTGAGTTATTCTCTTGGGAAGTGGATGATGAATCATTCATTTTCTCATTTGCATTGGTAGTTTGACTATTTTCTAAAATATTATTTTGGCCTTGTTTATAATCCTCGATTGAAAATACATTTACGGTTACACTCTCAATCTCAGAAACTTTCATGATTCGTTTTTCAATATCTTCGGCATTTTCTTTGGTTACAAGAACTACTGAAAATTCATAATCAAATCGTTCTTCCTCAAGATCTTCAACAGGCGGATTAGCCTTTATGACTTCTCCAACTTGTTCTAAAATCTCAAACACCATAAACACGCGGGCACCACGCAATAAACAATCATCTCTTAGTTTTACAGTTATTTGATAGCTATCAAAACCTTGTTCCTTTGATTGTTCTAACACGGTAATCTCAAATTCATCGAGAACACCCAGTTGGTTATTGCCAGACGTTTCTATCTTGTCCTTTGATTCTGAATCTTTACCTAGATTTCCTGTTGCACCTTTAGGGTCTTCCCCTTTTTCAATTAGTAACAGCTTTTGAACAACCTCTGATACATCTCTTTTTCCGTCACCCCCGCTAGCAATGTCATTGACCATTGCCTCAAGGTCATCAACGGAAAGAAAGACAACATCTAATATATCAGAATTAACGGTTATTTTATGATTCCTTATGCCGTCCAACACATTTTCCATTTTATGTGTCAAATTGGCTAAATCCTCATAACCCATTGTCGCTGACATACCTTTTAGAGTATGGGCTGATCTAAATACTTCATTAACAATATTCATATCATTTGGGTCATTTTCCAAAGCTAATAAATTTTCATTGATCGCCTGCAAATGTTCCTTGCTCTCATCGATAAACATCTCTAAATATTGATTTGTATCCATATTGAACACCTCCATATCAAATCTAAGCATCAATATATTTCATAATAGTTGGAGCTATTTCTTTTAAGTTAACAACTTCATCTACCAAATTAGTTGCAATGGCCGATTTGGGCATCCCAAAAACAACAGACGTTTCCTCGGATTCAGCAATAGCAATTGTACTACCGGCTGATTTTAGTGCTTTGAGGCCGTTTGCTCCATCTGACCCCATTCCAGTCATAATCACGGCAACCTTACTAAAATTTTTAAGTTCACTTACTGACTGATACATAACATCTACAGAAGGACGATGACCATTAACCGGATCTGTACGATCTAAATAAATGGTAATATTACTTCCGCTATCTTTTAGCTTAAGGTGATAACCTCCCGGAGCTATATACGCTGTTCCTTTTTGTAAGACATCACCGTCTTCTGCTTCTTTTACAGTAATTTCACTAATAGAATCAAGTCTAACTGCTAATGATTTTGTAAAACCGGCTGGCATATGCTGTACAACAAGTATGGGTGCATCTATTGTTTTCGGCAAGCTCGTCAATACTTGTTGAAGAGCTCTGGGACCGCCGGTGGATGTTCCTATACAAACTAATTTTTTAGCGGTGTGGGTTTGAGTTTTTTCAACGGTCCCCGTTTGCCGTCTCCGGATATTCTCAATAGGAGGTGGTACCTCCTTATCCTTTTTTAATGAAAACCCTTGAACATTCGCTTTGGAAGCCATTAAAACCTTCATAATAATTTCTTCTTTTACTTTGTCTAAATCAAGTGAAATAGCTCCTGAAGGCTTTGCGATAAAATCGATAGCTCCATATGACATGGCCAGCAATGTGTTTTCTGCGCCTTCTTTTGTCGTAGTTGAGAGCATCACGACTCTTGTGGGATTTTCACTCATTATAGCTTGCAGTGCGTCTAAACCATTCATTTCTGGCATCTCAACATCAAGTGTGACAACATCAGGCTGCCATTCCTTAACCTTTTGGATGGCTTCTTTTCCATTTCTAGCTGTTCCAACAACATGAAAGCGCGGATCCTCACTTAAAAAGTCTGTAATTAACTTTCTCATAAAGGCAGAATCATCAACAACTAAAACTTTAACTTGATTTGTCACTACCTACCCTCCTTTATTTACTGAAGTATCGACGTAACTTAGAAATAAAACTATAGGAGGATGTTGACGTCATTTCATCAAAATTATGATTTGTATACCGCTCTACAATCTTTAACATCGAACGGCTCACATCTGAATTAGGAGCATAAAGCAAAAATGGCATCTGGTGACTCACCGCCTTCATTACAGTTCGATCATCAGGTAAATCCCCTAATGGTACAACATCCTTGTCTAAAAATTGCTTTACTGCATGACTCAAACGATTTGATGTAGATAATGCCTGTTTTTCGGAATAAGTTTTGTTAACGATTAAATAAAATGGCATATTGGATTCTTTTAAATGAATATACTTCATAACGGCATAAGCATCGGTAATGGATGTAGGTTCTGGTGTTGCAATCACAAACAGTTCATTTACAGCTAAAATAAACTGCGTGCTTTCCTCTGTAATGCCGGCACCCATATCAAAGATGATATATTCAAAATCCTCAATAATTTCTTCTAATTGGGTAATAAACAATTCGAACTTATTGGTGTCATACTTAAAAATCTTCGAAAGTCCTGTTCCGGCAGCAATATAGGAAAGATTATTCGTACCTTTTTCGATAATTTCCGTAAGCTTCAAGTCACTTTCAAACATATCAACAATGGTATGATTTGGAGTAACGCCCATTAGAATATCGATATTACCCATCCCTATATCCATATCAAATAATAACACCGATGACCCGGCATTTGACAAACCTAACGCAAAATTTAACGAAAAGTTTGATTTCCCTACTCCGCCTTTTCCGCTAACGACTGCAATGGTTTTTGTCCTTGCCTTACTTTGCAACAGTTCAATTTTCGCTCTTAATTTTTCAGCTTGATCTTTCATGTGCATTTACCCCAAAAATAGTATTTGCTATTGATTCCGGTGATGCTTCAAAAATATCATCAGGAACATTTTGTCCATTCGTTAAATAAGCCACCCCTATTTTATTTTTTAAAATCAGGTTTAGTATTGTTCCGTACTTAGATGTCTCGTCAACCTTTGTAAAAATAAACTTATCAATTTTAATGGACGTAAATTGTTCAAAGATATCCAGCATATCTGAATATTTTGAGGTTAAAGCAAGTACTAAAATGGTCTCAAGGTCTTCATCAAAGCCAATAATAGATTTCAAATCATCGACATACTGCTTATTTCTAAAGTTTCTACCAGCCGTATCTATTAAAATTAGATCAAAATTGGAGAATTTTTCTTTTGCTTTTGCAAAATCATCAAGTGTATATGTAACTTCCATTGGAACATTTAATATTTTTGCATATGTTTTAAGTTGGTCAATTGCTGCAATTCGGTACGTATCAGTTGTAATAAAGGCAACCTTCTTCTCGTATTTTAGCACGGCCTGGGCAGCAATCTTAGCCAATGTTGTCGTTTTCCCTACTCCAGTAGGCCCTACAACATTAATATATTTCTTAGAAAAATCGATGGCCCCAAATGATAAAGGTGTCATGCTATTTACAAGATACTCTTTTCCCCAATTGGTAATTTGTTCAAAACTGGCTTCACCTTTATTCACATACCATTTTTCTAGTAAGAAACCCATTATCTCTTTCCTTAGTTGAAGTTCAATCTCCTGGTCACTTAAAAACTGATTCATATCCTTTAATGGACCGGGATAGTGTTCAAAGCTATCCCGTCCGTTATTCATTGATAAGCCTTTCAGCATTTCCTTTAAATCTTTAATTTCTTTTAATAATTCATCATCTGTCTTTTGAATTTCAACTGTTTTAACAGTAGGAGCCGGTTTTATCTCTACCTTTTGTTCTTGGATTTCCTTTCGAACTGGCTGTTTTTTCGGTATTGGCTGCGGATCAACTGCAGCTATTACCTCAATATTTTTTTTCGTAAAAAAACCGAAAATCCCGCCCTTTTGCACAACCTTTGAATTTAATATAACGGCATCTTTTCCTAATTCATTACGAATCATTTTCATCGCTTCTGGCATATTAGGTGCAATAAACTTTTTTACCTTCATTCAATATTCACCACCCCTACACTTTGGACTTCCACAGTAGACTCAAGTTCGTTATATGATAAAACAGGTATTCCAGGAAAATATGGTTCAATCAATTGCTTCACATACATTCGTACAGCTGGAGAGCATAATATAACTGATGATTGCTCAAACATCGACACTCTCTCCATTTCGGAAGCAATATTTTCAATAATGGCTTGTGTAACATTAGGATAAAGGGATAAATAATTACCATGTTCAGTACGTGTAATTCCCTCTGCAACGGTTGTCACGACTCTACCAGATAAGGTAACTACTTTAAGTGACTCACCATCAAGTAAATATTGTCGCGTTATTTGGCGTGATAAAGCTTGTCTTACATATTCCGCCAATAGATCAGAATCGCTTGTAAGTCTACCATAATCAGCCAAGGCCTCGAAAATAACTGGAAGATTTCTAATCGATACACGCTCTTTTAATAGTTTAGCCAACACTCGTTGTATATCACCGATAGGTAATGGATCAGGAGTTACTTCATCCACTAGGATCGGGTAGGACTCCTTCAAGTGATCAATTAATTGTTTTGTTTCTTGTCTTCCAAGAAGAACATTTGCATTATTTTTAATGATCTCCGTTAGATGTGTAGAAACGACTGATGGTGGATCCACAACAGTATACCCTGAAAGTTCAGCTGTTTCCTTCATATCCTCTGCAATCCATTTAGCTGGCATTCCAAAGGCAGGTTCAACTGTATCAATACCTTCAATACTTTCATCATCTATTCCGGGACTCATCGCCATATAATGGTCAAGTAATAACTCCCCTCGTGCCAATTCATTTCCTTTAATTTTAATTCGATATTCATTCGGCTGCAGTTGGATATTATCACGGATTCGCACGACTGGGACGATAACCCCCAACTCAATCGCCAACTGACGTCTAATCATAACAATCCGGTCTAAGAGGTCTCCTCCCTGATTCGTGTCGGCAAGTGGGATTAAGCCGTAGCCAAATTCAAACTCGATCGGGTCGACATTAAGTAAATTAACAACACTTTCCGGACTTTTCAAATCCTCTGCTTCTATTTCTTCATCACTAGTGGCAGTTTCTAATTCATGTATAGGTTGACCATTTTTCGATAAGAAATAAGCTCCTGCGCAAAGAAGTCCGGCAATTGGTAATGTTAGTACATCATTTATCGGTGTGAAAAGACCTAGTCCAGCGATTGTTCCCCCAGCAATATATAATAGCTTCGGAAAGGTAAAGAATAACTGGCCAATAACATCTGAGCCAAGGTTTCCATCTGATGCAGCCCTTGTTACCACAATACCGGTTGCCGTTGAAATGATTAGCGCCGGGATTTGGCTGACAAGTCCGTCACCAACTGTTAACAGTGTGAATCTCTGGGTTGCTTCACTAAAGGCAAGGTCCATTTGCACCATACCGATTATAATTCCGAAAATAACATTTATGATCGTAATGATAATTCCGGCAATGGCATCACCTTTAACAAATTTACTAGCACCATCCATCGAACCGTAAAAGTCTGCTTCCCGTTGAATTTTTTCACGGCGTTCACGGGCGTCGAGTTCAGAAATCATGCCAGCATTTAAATCAGCATCAATACTCATTTGCTTACCTGGCATCGCATCTAATGTAAAACGGGCTGCTACCTCGGAAACGCGTTCCGCTCCTTTTGTAATAACGATAAATTGAATGATAATTAAGATTAAAAAGACAACAAATCCCACAAGAGCATTTCCGCCAATAACGAAAGAACCAAACGTTTCAACTACTCCCCCGGCCTCTCCCTTACTTAAAATGGATCTAGTAGTGGATACGTTCAACCCCAATCGAAACAAAGTTAACAATAATAATAATGAAGGAAAGATCGAAAATTGGAGAGCTTCCCTCATGTTCATAGATACTAGGATTACAATCAAAGCAAGCGTTATATTCATGATGATGAGTATGCTTAATAACCACCCTGGTAGAGGGATAATAAGCATTGCGATGATTAAAATAACTCCCAATAGAACTGGAAGATCTCTAGCTGACATATATTTCGCTCCATTCAATCAAATTCGCCTTGGCGTATTTGTTTGCCCAGATTTTTTCGAGCTTGCTCGAAAAACTACCT
>JAENZK010000139.1 GCA_016841285.1 Guptibacillus hwajinpoensis
ATGTACCTACATTGGTTGCAAAGCCTGACACATATTACAAGATCGCCGAATTCCTTAAATACAATGAACAGCTTGGTTTTGATTATTTATCAGAACACCATGGTACAGACTTCGTGAAACATATGGAAGTTTACAACCATCTTTATTCCTATAAAAATCGCCAATCTGTTGCTTTAAAAGTAAAAATTGATCGTGAGAACCCAGTGATTGACTCTTTAGTTCCATTATGGCCTGGTGCCGATTGGCCTGAGAGAGAATCCTATGACCTAGTGGGAATCACATACAAGAATCATCCTAATTTAGTTAGAATCATGCTTGCAGACGATTGGGTAGGACACCCACTTCGTAAAGACTACGAACAGTATGATGTGGAGGTGTAGCAAATGGCTTACAAAACAGAAGAATTGCTACTCAACGTTGGTCCTCAGCATCCAAGTACACACGGTGTATTCCGGGTAGTTTTAAAGCTTGATGGTGAAGTCATTAAAGAAGCTACACCAGTTATCGGCTATTTACATCGTGGAACGGAAAAGCTGGCTGAAGACCTGCAATATACACAAATCATTCCATACACGGACCGTATGGATTACTTGTCAGCGATGACAAACAATTACACAGTGGTTCACACAGTTGAAACTATGATGGGCTTAGAAATCCCTGAAAGAGGGGAATATCTACGTATCCTTGCGATGGAACTTGGACGTGTTGCTAGTCACTTGATTGCATTCGGAACATTCCTAATGGATATGGGAGCAACAAGCCCATTCATGTACGCCGTTCGTGAACGTGAAATGATTTTGAACCTATTAAATGACCTTTCCGGTGCCCGTATCACGTTTAACTACATGCGTGTAGGCGGTGTGAAATGGGATGCTCCAGATGGTTGGATTGAAAAAGTAAAAGAATTCGTTCCTTACATGCGTGAGAAAGCCAAAGGCTATCATGATCTTGTAACTGGAAATGAAATCTTCCAATCACGTGTAAAAGGGATTGGTAAGTTCACGAAGGAAGAAGCGATTGCTTATTCATTAAGTGGTACCAACCTTCGCAGTACAGGTTTAAAATGGGATCTTCGTAAAGATGAACCATATTCAATCTATGATCGTTTTGACTTTGATGTCCCAGTTGGGGAAAATGGCGATGCGTTTGACCGCTATATGGTCCGCATGCTAGAAGTAGAGGAAAGTTTAAAAATTATCGAGCAAGCATGTGAACAGATTCCAAGTGAAGGACCTGTCATTGCTAAAGTGCCAAAAATTATTAAAGCACCTGTTGGGGAAGCATTCACTCGTATCGAAGGAGCACGTGGTGAAATCGGTTGCTATATCTATAGTGACGGCAAAAAGGAACCATATCGTTTGAAATTCCGACGTCCAAGCTTTTATAATCTTCAAATCTTTAAAAAGCTTGTTGAAGGTCAAAACCTTTCAGATATGGTCGCTATTTTGGCAAGCTTCGATATCGTGTTAGGGGAGGTTGACGGATAATGATTCAATCACTATTACAATCACCTCCAGGACTCTTGAATTTTGGGATTTTCTTTCTGTTAGCAGCATTACTGTTATTTGCAGTAATCTTGGCATTCGTTGCTTACGGAATTTTAGCAGAAAGAAAAGTGCTTGCCTTCATGCAATCACGTGTAGGTCCGAACAAATTAGGGGGCCGCTGGGGTTTATTACAAACAGTAGCAGACGTTCTCAAACTATTGCTTAAGGAAGACATTATTCCGAAAGCGGTTGATAAACCATTATTCATACTGGCACCTATCGTTGCATTCGTACCATCTTTCATGGTTGTTGCAACAATCCCGTTTACTGATAAATTTCAGTTCGCTGACCTTAATGTTGGGATTCTTTACTATATTGCTTTATCAGGTATGTCTATCGTTGGTACCGTAATGGCCGCATGGTCATCAAACAACAAATATTCATTAATCGGTGGGATGCGTGGAGCAGCGCAAATGGTTTCCTATGAAATTCCACTCGTTATGTCTGTTTTAGGTGTTATTTTATTTACAGGCAGTATGAACTTAAATGATATCGTTCATGCTCAACAAAGTGTTGCCTATATCTTTTTACAACCAATCGGATTTATTGTATTTTTCATAGCTGCGAATGCTGAATTAGCACGTATTCCGTTTGACTTACCGGAAACTGAGTCAGAGCTGGTTGCAGGTTACCATACAGAGTATTCAGGCTTCCGTATGGCCTTCTTTATGCTTTCAGAATATGTGTACTTATTCGCGATGTCAGCGTTAATCACAGTATTATTCCTAGGCGGCTGGAACGCAATCCCGGGACTTGGATTTATTCCAGGAGCAGTTTGGTTTGCTCTTAAGTTCAGCTTAATCGTTTATATTTTCATTTGGTTCCGTGCCACATTCCCGCGTTTCAAAGCAGATACATTAATGGAAATGGCATGGAAAATACTATTACCAATCGCATTAGCGAACCTATTTTTATCTGCAATACTAAAAGAATTATTTTTTTAAAAAATTAATTTAATCCAACCACGAAGAAAAAGGGGTGGAAGCATGAAGGGCGTATTTAAAGGCTTGGGTTATACCCTAAAGGAATTAACAAAAAAGCCGGTCACATATGATTACCCAAATGAACCATTGGCCTTGCCAGATCGTTTTCGCGGTATACAAAAGTTTTACCCTGAAAAATGTATCGTTTGTAATCAATGTGCGGCCATTTGTCCTACAGATTGTATAAAATTGACCGGTAAAAAACATCCGGACCCTAATAAAAAGGGAAAAATCATTGACACATATACAATCAACTTTGAGATTTGTATTTTGTGTGATTTATGTACAGAGGTTTGCCCAACAGAGGCAATTATTATGACAAATAACTTCGAACTAGCGGAATATAGCCGTGACGAGTTATATAAAGACTTAAATTATTTAGATGAAAATGATGAGAACATAAGAGAGGTGAACAAACCATGAGTGGCGAGCTTTTAGCATTTTTTATCCTAGCCTTAGTTGCCATTGCGGGCGGGGTACTATTGCTCAACCTTACAAAGGTAGTCCACATGGTTGTTGCCTTAGTATTCACCTTCTTAGCATTAGCCGGACTTTATGTGACCTTATCGGCTGAATTCGTAGCCGTTGTTCAGGTTCTTGTTTATTCCGGTGCGATTACGATCATCATGCTATTCGGTATCATGTTAACGAAGCATAATGACGAAGAGGTAAGAAGACCGCATTCTTGGAAAACAATCTTTGTTACGCTAGGAATTATCGGGTTCTTCCTTGTAATGTATTTCTCAATTAATGATTTATCACTAGGCGAACAAGCAACAACATTGCATGAAAATAACGTGCTGCAAATTGGTACTGAATTGTATTCAAAATACATCATTCCGTTTGAATTAACGTCTGTTTTACTCTTGGTTGCGTTAATTGGTGCGATTATTCTTTCTAAAAAGGATGACAAGGAGGACGAAGTGAATGAGTAGTGTACCTTTATCAGTCTACCTTGTGCTTGCCCTAGTTCTTTTCTGTATCGGATTATTTGGTGCTCTAACAAAAAGAAACACCGTGATCGTATTAATTTCAATCGAATTAATGCTGAATGCAGTTAATTTAAATCTCGTTGCTTTTAGTAAGTATGGGGTTAATCCAAGTATCACAGGACAAATTTTTTCATTATTTACAATGACTGTAGCAGCAGCAGAGGTTGCGGTAGGCTTAGCGATCTTACTGGCCCTACACCGCAACAAGAAAACAGTTAATATTGATGACATCAACATAATGAAAAAATAGACATGAGTCTCACTGCCTGTGAGTCTGGAAGGGGATTGTGATAAGATGATGGAAAATGCATGGCTAATACCACTGTTCCCACTTCTTTCTTTCGTACTTCTTCTTATATTCGGTCGAAGATTAAAAGAAAGCAGTGCCTATGTGGGTATGTTAGCAACATTAGCCTCCCTCTTACTTTCGATCATGGTGCTGCTAGAGCGGCTTCAAGGAGAAAATGTTAAAATTGAGGGAACGTGGCTTACAATCGGAGACACTAGCTTAACGGCTGGTTTTGAAGTGAATCAATTAAATGCGTTAATGCTATTTATCGTTTCACTTGTAAGTTTCCTAGTACATATGTATTCAAAAGGATACATGCATGGCGATGAACGTATGCCTGTGTTTTACAGCTACCTAGGTTTATTTACATTCGCAATGCTATCATTAGTTATTTCACCAAACCTATTACAAGTGTATATCTTCTGGGAGCTTGTAGGTTTAGGTTCATTCTTGCTGATCGGTTTTTATTTTTTTAATCCAGATGCAAGAGCCGCTGCTAAAAAAGCGTTCATCGTGACACGTATCGGTGACGTCGGCTTATTCATCGGAATGATTTTATTATTTTGGCAGGTTGGCAGCTTTGAATATGATGAGATTTTTGCTGCCGTTGATGCTGGAGCAATCGAACCGTTTTGGATTACGTTAACAGCGATTCTAATTTTCATCGGTGCGGTTGGTAAATCAGGTCAATTTCCGTTGCATACATGGTTACCAGATGCGATGGAAGGTCCAACACCAGTTTCAGCCTTAATCCACGCCGCAACAATGGTTGCTGCCGGGGTATATTTAGTGGCGTCTTTATTCCCACTATTCTCAGCAAGTCCAACAGCGATGACTGTTGTCGCTACAATCGGTGGTATTACAGCGATTTTCGCTGCGTCTATCGGTTTAGTACAAAAAGATATCAAGCGTGTTTTGGCTTACTCAACAGTCAGCCAATTAGGTTACATGATGCTTGCATTAGGGGCTGCAGGTTATGTAGCAGGTGTGTTCCACTTAATGACACACGCCTTCTTTAAAGCGTTACTATTCTTGGCGGCAGGTTCGGTTATTCACGCCGTTCATACACAGGATATCGAAGAAATGGGCGGTTTATGGAAAAAAATGAAGCTGACAGCACCGTTATTCTTAATCGGTACGTTAGCGATCAGTGGATTTCCATTACTATCAGGTTTCTTCAGTAAAGATGAAATTTTAGTTGCTACATGGGCAGATGGCCGTTACGGATTGTTCTGGTTAGCTGTTGCTGCAGCATTCTTCACAGCATTTTACATGTTCCGTTTGTTCTTCATGGTATTTACAGGGGAAAATAGAGGAGAACACGGAGATCATGCACATGAATCACCAGGTGTTATGACGTTCCCGATGATTGTGTTGGGGATTTTAGCGATTGTCTCAGGCTATGTGAACACACCATGGTTCGGCACGTTTTTGGGGGATTGGTTAACAGAAGGTTCACATAATCTTGGACATGGTCATGTAGAAGGACCAGGCTGGATCATGTTCGTAGCAACAGGGGTTTCTTTAGCTGGTATATTACTCGCATATCTTATGTACGGTGCAAAAGTACTTTCACGCGATTGGCTTGTTAAACCGTTTCCTGTATGGTACAAGGTAGTTTTCAACAAGTATTATATTGATGAAATTTATCATGCCATCGTCGTACTCGGAACACGTACAATCGGATTAATTTTACAAGTCTTTGATACGTATATCGTAGGCGGACTTGTAAAAGGAACAGCTGCATTGGCTCAAGGGATCGGGCGTGCAGGTTCTAAGCTTCAAGATGGTCAAATCCAAACGTATGGAACAGTTGCTTTCTTCGGAATAGCCGTTCTAGTGGTGATCATCGCGTTGACAGGGGGTTATCTTGGATGAGTAGTCTTCTTACGTTTTTAGTTTTCTCTCCCCTGCTCGGGATTATCGTTTTAGCATTTATGTCAAAAAACAATGAAAAAGCAATCAAATCAGTTGGATTTATCGCAACATTGATTCCGTTATTCCTATCATTTGTTGCTTACAGCCAATTTGATTTTGGAGCGAAGGGTGTTCAGCTTGCCCAAAAGGTAGACTGGATTTCCTTTAATATGGGTGGAGATTTTCCATTCATCGTGAATTATGAAATGGGTGTAACAGGACTTTCATTAGTTCTATTACTTTTAACAACTGTGGTGGCAACACTTGCTTCCGTTGCATCCATCTACGTTAAGAAGGAATGGAAAGGATTTTTCATGCTATTCCTACTTCTTGAATTAGGAATGCTCGGCGTGTTCGCTGCACAAAACACTGTATTGTTCTTTATTTTCTTCGAAATCACCTTAATTCCAACGTTCTTCTTAGTTGGTAAATGGGGTTATGAAGAAAGAATGAAAGCAGCTTATAACTTCTTAATCTTCAACGGATTGGGTTCTGCGATTTTATTAGTGGTTTTTGCGTTATTGTTTGCAAGAACAGGAACTGCCAACTATGAAGAGTTAAAAATGATTATGGCTGCAGATCCACAAGCACTTGCTACTGTGGGAATTACACCAGGCTTTAAAATGGGAATTTTAATTGCGTTATTGATTGCCTTTGGGGTAAAACTTCCAATCTTCCCATTGCATTCATGGGTATTAACAGTCCATGCTGAAGCACCAATCCCAACGGTTATGATTCACTCAGGGATTTTGCTTAAAATCGGGGCTTACGGTTTAATTACATTCGGTTTAAACCTGTTCCCAGCTGAGTTCGGACGTATAGCTGTTCTGATCGCTGTTTTGGGAGTAGTAAATTTACTTTACGGAGCATTCTTGGCTCTTGTTCAAACGGATTTCAAAAAAGTACTTGCATACTCAAGTATTTCACATATGGGAATCGTCTTAATTGGATTAGGCGCAATGAATTTAGAAGGTATTCAAGGTGCCATTTTCCAAGTCATCTCCCATGGTTTAATTTCTGCTTTATTGTTCTTTATCGTTGGTATTATGTACGAACGTACAGGAACAACAACAATCGACGCACTTGGCGGTATCGCAAAAGTCATGCCAATCACTGCAGGCTTCTTTTTAGCAGCAGCAATGGCATCACTTGGATTACCAGGTATGTCAGGGTTTGTCAGCGAGTTCATGGCATTTTTAGGTTTATTCAAATCAATGCCGGTTGTAGCGGCAATCGGATGTTTAGGTATCATCTTAACAGCTGCTTATTTATTAAGAGCTGTATTGAATATTACTTTTGGTGCAACAAGCACTCGTCATACAGGGCTTCAAGATATTCGCTCAGTTGAATATGTACCAGTATTAGTATTGTTGGCATTCGTAATTCTGATCGGTGTCTTCCCTAATATTCTGACAAACGCAATTGCTATGACTTTAGAAACAATAATGTTAGGGATAGGGGGGTAAGCTGATATGGATTTAGAAACATTGTTAAGCTTTAAATGGGGACTTATGGCTCCAGAATTCACAATTGTGATTACAGCTACCCTTTTATCGCTAATGGATTTATTTATGAATAATAAGAAAAACCGCAATGTGTTGGGCTGGGTTGGAATCGCCGGTATCGTCATTGCCTTGGTTTTCTTAATTGGACAAATTGGAAAAGAGCCAGCTGATATTTTACATGGCACTTACGTGTTTGATCCGTTCTCAATCGTATTTAAAGTGATTTTCCTAGTAGGAACTGCATTCGTATTCTTACTAGCTATGAATTACAATCCGGAAGATAAGATTCGTCATCGTGGAGAGTTTTTCTACTTATTTATGACAGCACTTTTAGGTGCAATGTTCATGGCTTCAAGTGCAGACTTAATTACATTATTCATCGGCCTTGAATTGTTATCTATTTCTTCTTATATTTTGGCAGGTATGCGCAAAGACAATTTACAATCGAACGAATCTGCAATGAAATACATCATCAACGGATCTATTTCAACAGCGTTCATCCTATTCGGATTCAGCTATATCTATGGTATAACTGGAACAACGAATATTTTCGAAATTGGCATGCGTACAGCAAACTTAGCAAGCGGTGATTTACTGAACTTAGCAGCTCTAGCGTTCATCATTTCATTTGTTGGTTTATCCTTCAAAATCGCGGTTGTCCCTTACCAAATGTGGGCACCAGATGTTTACCAAGGTGCACCAACACCTGTAACAGCATTCTTGAGTGTTGTATCGAAAACAGCCGGATTTGTTATCATCATCCGCTTATTCCTTACAGCATTCCATAGTGCACCAGGCTTAAATGCGGACGACTATAATCTGTTATGGTCTATTAAACCATTAATCGCGATCATCGCTGCATTGACAATGATCGTTGGTAACACAATTGCCTTAAGACAAAAAAATATCAAGCGTCTATTCGCTTACTCAAGTATTGCCCATGCCGGTTACTTACTAGTACCATTCCTTTCATTATCACCACTATGGTTAGAAGGAATTTGGTTCTATCTAGTAGCTTACTTACTAATGAACCTTGGTATGTTCGCAATCTTACAAGTTGTAACAGTCAAAATGGGAAGCGACGACATCTCAAGCTTCTCTGGCCTATACAAGCGTGCACCAATCGCAGCCGTTATGATGGCAATCTTCCTATTGTCACTGGCAGGAATTCCGGGCACAGCAGGCTTTATCGGTAAGTTGAACATCTTCATAGGTGCTTTAGGACCAATCACAGCCATGGGACCATTCCCAGGCCACATCGTCTTGGTGAGCATCATGATGGCAACAACCGTCATCTCATACTTCTACTACTTCGGCGTCATGAAACAAATGTTCATGGTTGCCCCAGTAGATGAAAATGAACCAGTACAAATCAAATTACCAAGCGGTGTCATGGTAGTCGTAGCCCTATGCGTAATCGGTACAATCCTATTCGGAATCGCACCAAACCTAGCACTCGACTTCTTCTACAGCGTGATGGGGATGTAAACAATGAAGAGACTCGCCTTGGGGCGAGTCTCTTTGTTTTTGTGTGGCGTGCATGAACTGGGCACCGTGGCTTGGTGGCCCGCGGGGGCGAGTGCGATGCGGGGACAGGTGAGCCAGAGGGTCGGGAACTGTGTCCCAGTTTTGGGCTAGGACAATAAGCCGACTGAATCAGACAATACTTCGCCGAATGTGGACAATATACAGCATCCACCAGACAATAAGTACAGCCTTCCGGACAATAAACTACTAAGGTTGGACAATAATAATATTCTTGAAAATAAAAAGTGGCCTTTTATTAAATAAATTTTGTTCCTTTCCAGAAGATACTGCATAATGGTTAATATAAGTGCAATTTAATCTAATATAGCTGGTATAAATTTGGTATTTATTCATTTATAAAGTTATCTTTTGTCGCTATATGTATTTTCCGGGAAATATTAAGGGAGGAGGGAAATAATGTTTGACAACTTCGGACAGCTATCGGCTGTTAGTATTATTGTACATTTGCTATTTTTCGCTATTACCTGGTGGACATTAATGGGGCTGAGAATTGACTTATTAATCAAACCGGGGAAGACAGGTCATGCAAAAGTACTAATGATTTTATTAACAATCGCAATTGGTTCGGCTGTGAGCAACTTCTTTTTAAACTATCTTCTCTGGGCACAGCAGCTACAATTCATGTTTTAAAAAAGTTCCGGTTTAACATTTCCGGGACTTTTTTGCGCTTTAAGTGGGGACACAGTTCCCGACCCTATGGCCCCAAAAGGCAAAAGCGAGCTGGAGAACCCGACCCTTTGTCCCACTCCCACTCGAGCCACAGAACCCGACCCTATGACCCAATTATTTTCCCCTTAATCCCACATCTTATCCTTGTCGATAACTGACGACTTCTTCCACGTATTCATCTTAAATTAACTGGCAAAAATGTAAATAAAGAATCTTGTAGGTGACTAAACCAAATCAAAATTAAAAAAAGAGATAAAACTGGATGGCAAATTAAAGCAAAAAAACAACGCAGTCATCCAAATAGGGAGAAGGGGAGTTTCAAAATGAATAAACCAATTTTTGTTCTTTTAACTTTTATGTTTGTTATGTTTTTTCAATTTAATGGGCACGGGAATAGCCAAGTGATCGGTTTGACGGAAGATGCGACGGAACAGCTTCAAGATATTTTTGAAGTGATGAACAAGCATGACATCAATGTCGAGGGTTGGTCAATTTATGCACGCGAGGACCACACTTCTTTTACAAATAAAGAAAAATATGATGCCAAATTAGACGATCTAAAGAAACAAAACCCGAACTTCGAATGGGTTCAAACAAAAGAACATGGCATGTACAAAACAGTGGGCACCGCAGAAACTAATTTCCAAAAAACTGAATCAACAAGCATTGAATCAGAAGCAAAAGAAGATACTATTAATGTAGCTACTAGTTCGGCAAAAATCGACAACCAACAAAACGAGAGTCAGTCCCAAAAATTAGACAAAACATTAGCAATAAAAAACAAAAATGCAATACAAAAAGAACAAATAATTTATGTCGCCTACCCCCATAAAGATCAACTCAAAACGTATCTTATATATGTAATTGAAGGAGAAAACTGGGAGCCTGAACTTATAAGTGATTTTGCACCATCGATCCAGTCAAAAATAGGTACAATGTTCGACAAAAATCCGCAAATATTCTCTTGTGCAAAGGGTCATTTGGGTGGTAAGATAGATGGTGTTTTGTATAATCAAGCCCTTAACATACTAAAGGACTTTTCCGCAGATCCAATTGAATCGTTACAAGAAGAGGCATTTGTCTCGGTATCAGCATATACTGAAAATTGGAAGAACAGCATCCCTGAGAAGAATAAGGAAATGAATATACAAAAAGCTTTAAGAAATCAAGGATTGGGCGCCTCAACTACGGTCGTAATTGGCACACCAATCATCACTTCTGAATATTAATATATAGATAATGGACGCGGAGGGGAATACCTTGGATAAAATCATCGTCCGTGGTGGTAGGCGGTTATCGGGTACCGTTAAAGTTGAAGGTGCTAAGAATGCTGTACTGCCTGTCATCGCAGCAAGTTTACTCGCTAGTGAAGGAAAAAGCTATATTTATGACGTCCCTTCTCTTGCAGATGTTTACACGATTAATGAGGTTTTACGTTTATTAAACACAGAGGTTAATTTTGATAACAATATGATTCAAGTTGATGCTTCAAAGCCATTACTTACAGAAGCTCCATTTGAGTACGTTCGAAAAATGCGTGCCTCTGTACTTGTAATGGGACCATTATTGGCCCGCGTGGGTCACGCTCGTGTGGCGTTACCTGGCGGATGCGCGATCGGTTCCCGCCCAATTGATCAACATTTAAAAGGTTTCGAAGCAATGGGTGCCTCTGTTGTGGTTGGAAACGGCTTCCTTGAGGCAAAAGTGGATGGCCGACTTCGTGGTGCCAAAATATATTTAGACTTCCCAAGCGTAGGTGCGACGGAAAATATTATGATGGCAGCGGTTTTAGCTGAAGGTACAACGACAATCGAAAACGTTGCAAAAGAGCCTGAAATCGTTGATTTAGCAAATTACTTAAATGCAATGGGAGCGAAGGTTAGAGGTGCCGGCACTGGCACAATTCGAATTGACGGTGTTGAAAAGCTAGTAGGTGCTCAACATACCATCATTCCTGACCGAATTGAAGCAGGTACGTTTATGATTGCTGCTGCAATCACACAAGGCGATGTTATTGTTAAGGGAGCTGTTCCTGAACACTTAACTGCTTTAATTGCAAAAATGGAAGAGATGGGCGTTCACTTTGAAGAAGTGGAGGATGGAATCCGTGTAATCGGACCTGAACATCT
>JAENZK010000140.1 GCA_016841285.1 Guptibacillus hwajinpoensis
TGGCTATTGGTGCGTTAGTACTGGGAATAGCGGCAAAATCATTCGGTTATAGCAGTGTTTTTATCTCTGGAATAGTCCTGATTGTCGTAGGTGGTACCGCTTATTTCGCATTGGTAAACGGGAAGAAAAAAGAGGTTCGCCAAGCAATTGAAGAGTATAATTAATATAGTTCATATTATCCATTAAAAGAAAAGGACAAGGATACTAGAAAGGAGATGGGCTTCATGCAGGTACGCGATTTTATGATTAGAAATGTCATTACAGCTAAGCATTCAACAACCGTCAAAGAATTAATTTCTATTTTAGAATGTAATCGAATTGGCGGTGTTCCAGTGGTTGATGATCAAGGGAACTTAGTTGGCATTGTTTCAGATGGGGATATCGTACGTTTACTATCCCCACATAAGGAGAAATTATATTTAGCTTATTATGTCACCTATGTAGAAGAAGCACAAAAAATAGAGGATGTATTAAGAGAAAGAATGAATACTCCAGTCGAGGAAATTATGGTAAAGAAAAATATTAAGACATTAGCACCTGATGATGACTTTGAAAGTGCTATTCGATTAATATCGAAGCATCATTTTAAAAAGATTCCTGTCGTGAATGGAGCCGGCCGGGTTGTAGGGATTATAAGCCGTGGAGATATTATTCATAATTTATCAAAATCAATATTTAATGAAGAGTCAGTCCAGAAACAATAGACACGCAAGAAGGCAACTAAACCATTTCGGGAAGTTGCCTTCTTTTTTTGAAAGTAAAGAACGTATAAGTTTTGCACATTATTGTCTAGCTCCAGCGCCTATCGCCTAGCAAACTTCAGGTCTCCTCCCTACGATAAGTCAACTAAGAATTGCTGACGCAATTCAAGTTTCCTATATCTCAGTCGAAGCCCCTCCAGTTTGTACGGCGATGGGCAAGGCGCTTGCGCTTTTCTTAAAATTTTTAAAATGACATAATAAAGACCTAGATAAATTCGGGTCTTAAGATTGATAATTAAATACTTAAAAAATGTTAAGATAAATATGCGAAAAATGTCGTTTTATAGCGAAGTTTTAACAAATATATGGTACTATAATGTATTGTACGAAAATGAAGGAGGTCCAACAACACATGACACTGTTTATTTCACTATTGTTACTTGCAAGTGTTAGTTTATTTATTTATTCTTTTTTTGCAAAAGATTATCAATCTGAGATTTCGAAACAAGTTTCTAATGTGAATATTAACCTTATGCGCGAAATTATAGAGTTAAAAGATAAAATCAAGGCCTTGGAGAAAGGAAGTAATATCCGTGGATAAACATACTGCACGAGGACTAGCCATCGGTTTGTTTTTTACAGCTATTCTGTTAATAGTTTTTAAACCCATGTTTACACTAAACCAAGAAGCCGTGACATCGTACCTGGAAGATAATAATTTAGTCGTGATTTCTAAAGAAGAATCAGTAAATATGGAACAAAGTGATTATAGTGCACCAAAGGAAAACGATAGCTCTGAGGATGAACCTGCTCAAATGGTAGCGGACAATGATAAAGAGCCAGTGAAATCTAAGGATCATCAGGAAAAAGAAGAAAGTAAATCCGAAGATATACTTTTTAATATTACTAAAGGTATGGTAAGTAGTGATGTGGCCTTTCAACTGAAGAAAAACGGCCTAATTAAAAACCAAGGAGAGTTCATTAAAACGCTAGAATCAAAGAATGGTGCTAAATATATACAAATTGGCGAATACACACTGAACTCATCAATGAGCAATGATGAAATAATAAGTGTTATAACGAGAAATCGCGTTTGAAAAAACAGCTTAAAGCCCTTTTAATTACTGGGTTTTAGGCTGTTTTTTTGGTTGCTGATCTACAGGGTCGTGCTGGGCCACAGGGTCGGGTTCTCTGGCCCATTTCAACAGGCCCTTTTTCTTTACAAAAGATGTAAAAAATTCCTATGATAAAGATAATAAGTATGAAGGTATTTAAAGGAGGCGGCAGAAGAAAGTGAACTTTGTTCTAACATATATGGTAACCGTGTTTGTGATTGCAGTATTTGTTTTTCTTTTACTTTTTTATAACATTGAACGAAAGCGGAAATTTGAAGAAAAAAATGCGATTGTTTCGTTTCATATATTGAATGTGTTTTTTATCTTAATCACCTCTTCTGCGGCTCATGTTGTCATGACAATCTATATTTTTGGAGATGCTTCTAAAATAATACTCCAGGTGGCCGTACTTTTTTTCACAACTTTATCATTTTATCTTTTGGGGAATATTGTATTTGAACATTATAAATTTATTTTGAAAAAATATGTAAAATCTGGGAACGGAAAGGTTCTTGTTCTTAACAAAGCGTTCTTAAAAAGGAAATAATGGGAAATAAGGTGTTCACGTCATTCGAAGATGAAGAATACCCTTTTTTGTCCTCAAATGAAAACGGGAGAAAACCTGAAAAATAATCTGAAACTTATTTGAAATTTTTAACGTCATAAGGGTAAACATTTTCATACAATCAAGCTTTTTGTAATTCAATATTGGAAATTAGGAGTAAGAGGATAGTGATTAAATTTTGAATATGAGGAAAGGGGCGATTATATGGGTGAAGTAGATATAGCCCTTACTGTCTATATTGTTATTATGCTTATTGGCTTTTTTATCAGTTTTAAATACGGCTCCTATATGATAAGAAAAACAGGACTATTTTTTCCGCAAGCATTAATTGCGGGGACAATGATCGTAGCAATTGACATAATAGCAATAATTGGTTGGTCTTTCTACTCTTGGGGTTCTAATGAATTTTTATTTATTATAGGTATCTTTGTAGGTTTAGGATTAATAGTTGTAAGTGAAGTGGTATTGATTACAATTTTATTTATCAAGAAGAAACATTTGATACAACAATTCAATGATAAGCTATATAAGAATAGTTAGTTTTGTTGGTTGAAATGTTTATCAATCGGGGTGAGGTGAAGCTATATTGGATGCGGTATTACTAATCAGTTACAGTTTGCTTTTTCTTTTTGTTTTATTTCTTATTATCAAAAAAGCCGTTTCGGAAGGAATTGATTCTTCGAAAGAAATTAAACTTTTAAAAAAAGAAATAATAGAATTAAAGACACAGTTGAAAGTTGAGAGGAAATCTGAACAAGGAAATCATTTGATTAACAAAAAAGTGTAATGGAAAGAAACACCTTTACAGGAGGGGCTCGATGTGTCTGAGGACTTACAAAAAGAGATATTAGAAGAATTAAAGAAAATTAATGAAAAGTTAGATGAACCAAAAGGGTTGTCAACTCCAATGAAGTTTGTGGCATTGATTCTTGGATTCTTGGTGATAGGCCCAATACTCGCATTTCTGTTATCATTCTTATTCAATTTAAGATAAATTCAGATTCAAAAGAAGTATCAGTGAAAACTTAGGAAGGGAATAAATCTATGCTGAAATTTTTCTTAGGTTTTTTTGTAGTTCTTGTTTTTCTTTATTGGCTATCTCTATCCCCAACTATATCACAAGATGATGTTGAACTAACCAATTATATCAAAATAATACCTTCATCAGAACAATCATTGAACCAAACTAATCAGTTAATGCTGACAATTTTCCTCGATAATAAGGCATCTAAGCCTTTGGTTAACGAGAACAAAGATTATTTTTATACAGTTTATATATACAAACCTCCTGCTTATAAATATCTATCGTATGAAATCCCTGACTACATATACCCCAACGAAATTCACATCGGAGGAGATTCTCGTACAGCTCATGAGGCAAATAATAATTTAATGGAGATGGCGAATGTTACTTTACTAAATGAAAACAACCAGGTTGAAACTGATGGTTTTATGTATAATGGCGATAAATTTCCTTTTTTTATAAGTTATAACTTTGCTGAAGACCCAGAAAAAGAGCAGTCCGATAACAACTTTTATGTCGTATTTTCTTTTCAAGAAAAAAGATTTGGAAGGGACGTAAGTTGGTCTAAAACTTATTCGGTAGTAAATCCAGAATGAAATTCTCTATTTACAAATATTTTCCAAATTAGCAAAAAAGTATGTTAAGGTTTTAGTAGTTAATCAAAAAAACTCGAGGAGCCTTGATATGTTTCATGAAATTTTCCGAAGAAAGAAAAAAGAACCTGACCAATCCTTTAAACTTATTTATGAAATGTTTTATTCACATGTCTATAAAACGGCATTTTTCATTACAAAAGATCACCATTTAACCCAGGACATTGTACAGGAAACGTTCATAAAAGTCTTTAATAATTTAGATAAACTCGAAGACGGTTCAAAAATGAAAGCATGGATTTCAACTATTGCTACCAGGACAGCTATAGATTTTATTAGAAAGCAAAGAAAAGGGAATGAATTTGATACGGAAGACTTTGATACTTTGAAACTGAATGGAAGTGAACATGCATCTACCGTGGAAGAAGAAGTCGAAAAATCCCTTATTAGTAGACTGATTAAAGCTGAAATACAAAAACTTTCTCCTGAATATAGAACTGTCTTGTATTTTAAATACATAGAAGATTTAAAAGACCAAGAGATTGCAAATGTTCTTGGGTTAAATGCTCCAACAGTTAAAACCCGTATTCACCGTGCGAAAAATCAACTGAAGAAAAAATTACATACGAAGTATTTTATGGATGGTGAACTATAATGAATAAATACGATGATCAATTTGAAAGGTTAATTCACGAAAGTATTCAAGAGGATTTTAATAATATTCCAGATTTGCAAAATACAAAAGAAAAAAACTGGAATGAAATTTCGAAACAACTTCCCCAATCTCATATAAGTTTATCTCTAAGAAAGCCCATGATATTGATTGCAGGTCTATTGGCACTTTTTATAATGGGTACTTCATTAATGGATGTTCCATCAACAAAAGCATTGGGTTGGATTAAAGAATTCTTTGTGTTTAAACAAGATACCACTCTTTATATGGGTAGTGGTTCAAGTCCTATCGAAGATTCTGGAAAAAGGCCGCCAAGTGGCGAAGAATTTGTTGTCCTCGAGGGTGCAAGTACAACTCATACAGTTACCACCGCAAAAGCTAAAGAATTAGCAAGTTTTAAAGTGTTGGTTCCAACTTACTTGCCAGATGGTTATACGGAAAAAGAGGCTGTTGTGGACTGTTATAACGATACATGTGACGATATCCGTCTTATATACGAAAATGTGGAAGGGAAAGAATTAAGGATTGAACAGCAACATTTTCAAGGTTCCTACGGAGCTGGTAGGAGTATTGGTAATGTCATTGATAACCAGGAAGTCGATGTCAAAGGAATAAAAGCTACATTAATAACAACCTCCCATGAAAACTTAAAATTTGTAGTGTGGAGTAATAACAATACCGAATATTCTATAGACGCATATCTCTCAAAGGATGAAATTTTAAAAGTAGCCGAATCGTTGGAATAGAAAATGGATGGTAAAGTCTGTGGGTCTATTAGAAGATAGAAGGGAGAGGAATATAAAATGAGACTTATCCTTGGGACAATGGTAGGCTGAGGGGGATTGTCTTGAAATATGAAGAGATCTCTATTAATTATATGTTTCATATTTTCTTTGATTGCGTTAGATAGTTGTAGTAATAGACGGAGAAATTTCGCTTAATGAGGTAATTTGATGTAAATTAGCTGAAATAGACGGAGACATTCCGCCTATTTGGTTTTAAACTGCTAAAATGGGCTACTTTTCTTTGAATAATCGGAAAACTCCGCTTATTTAAGCCGAAATGAGCTCCATTTTACAAATAACCGGAAAACTCCCTCTTATTTGTTACACTTCCAAGGGGGCTATCCTATCAGCCAGCTTCTTCGTAATGTAGTTCTGATTCTAAATGAATAAACTTTAGCTTTTCTTCCATAAACAACAAAGTTTACGAAAACAGCTTTTTGATAAAACGGTTATGGAGCTATAAAATATTTTTTGAGGTGGATTCCATGATTTTAGTTAGTTCCTGTTTAGCTGGATTAAAAGTAAGATATAACGGTACTCATAGTTTAGAAGTGAAGATAGGTCAATTAGTTGAAGAAAATAAAGCTTTACCAGTTTGTCCTGAATTGCTTGGTGGTTTGGCAACTCCAAGGGAACCTGCTGAAATCGTCGGCGGGGGTGGGGAGGATGTATTGGATGGGACAGCTAAAGTAATTGATAAATCTGGTAAAGATGTTACCGGATTTTTTATTGAAGGTGCTTATGCTACATTAGAAATAGCTCAAAAATACAATGCAACAATTGTTGTTCTTAAAGAGAATAGCCCCTCTTGTGGGAGTTCATCAATTTACAATGGAGAATTCAATGGCGAAAAAATAGCTGGAAATGGTGTTACATCCGCTTTGTTAAAGAGAAACGGAATAGAAGTGATGTCAGAAGAACAGTTTGTTAATTTTCTTAAAAATAGTAGGTAAACTCCGTAATTAGAGGGGAAATAAATGGATAGTCATCAACTAAAAGGAGAAAATTACAGTGGACCAAAAAAGGAGTGACCCAGCTTGGGGAGAAGCTAAAAAACGTTGCAAATTAAATGATGCTGATATACAAATGGCGAAGGAACTGGGGATGACACCTAAGAGTTTAATTAAAAATATCCTTACATCTGATCAGCGATGGAAAGCTCCAGTAAAAGAATGGGTTCAAGATTTATACTTTGAAAAGTTTGGAAAGGTACTAACAGTTGGATCGAGTGCTGAAAAAGCATCAACTAGAAAAACCAAAAGTCAGGAAAAGGCATCACCTATTGAATTTTGGGATGATGAGGATTTACCGTTTTGAAGATAATATAGAATACTGACTAGTAAATACTGTTAAACTTAGACTTGATTGGACAACCTTTTACTATTATGAGTAATAATTTAAGGAAGACATAACATGACTAAGGGAAGGAGAATAAGCAATAATATGGAATTGTCACTAGAACAACGAGGGGAAATATTCGGAATTTTGAAAGCTCGTTTCGGGAAAAATATGAATCGCCACAAAGATCTTGAATGGGCTAAAGTACAAGCAAAGCTGGAAACGAATGCTGAAAAACTGTGGTCGCTTAGTGAAATGGAAAGAACTGAAGGTGAACCGGATGTAATTGGTTATGATAAAGAGACTGATGAATATATTTTTTGTGATTGTTCAGCGGAAAGTCCAAAAGGCCGCAGAAGTGTTTGTTACGACCGTGAAGCACTGGAGTCAAGGAAAAAAAAATAAACCAGAAAATAATGTTATTGATATGGCTATCGATATGGGGATTGAGATTTTAACGGAAGAACAATATCGGGAGCTGCAGAAACTTGGGAATTTCGATTTGAAAACATCGAGCTGGGTGAAAACGCCTGATAATATTAGAAAACTAGGCGGGGCCATCTTTTGTGACCGTCGCTATGACACTGTCTTTATGTATCACAATGGAGCTGATTCCTACTATGCAGCTAGGGGTTTCCGAGGTTCGCTAAGGGTCTGATTTTTGGTAAGCTATATGATATAGTTGACAAAGCATCTACGAAGGTAGATGCTTATTCAAATTGCACGAGTTAAGCAGGCAAATGTTAAAAAAGGGGATTTATTAATGGATAATAACGATATATTAATTCGATTAAGGTACGCATTGGAAATAAAAAATAAAGAAATGGCGGAGATATTTAAACTCGGAGGAGAAGATGTATCAGTGCCGGATGTAATAAAGATACTTACAAAGTCTGATGAGGATGAAGATGGGAATAGCGATCAAATAAAATGCAATAACAGTATGTTAGATTCATTTTTAAATGGACTTATCATCTACAAAAGAGGGAAACAAGAGCCAAAACCAGGGCAGCCTGCTACACCACCTGAACCTTCATTAAACAAAAGTGCTAATGTTAATAATCTCCTATTAAAGAAGGTTAAAATAGCGCTGGCTTTAACAACAGAGGATATGCTTGATATATTTGATGAAGCTGGAATCAGTGTAACAAAAGGGGAACTCGGTGCTTTGTTAAGAAAAGAAGGACATAAGAATTATAAAGAGTGCGGGGATAAGTTTGCAAGAAATTTCTTAAAAGGCCTGGCGTTTAAATATAGAGGATAATGGTGTTAACGAATTAACAGTGATGACATGATACATATATAGTCGACAAGTGATTCAGGCACTTGTCGACTACGGTTTGAATATTTAAGCAACAACAGACTTATCTGTATTTTTCGCTTCCTTACCTGTTTTGAAGAACGTATAGATTAGAGCAGCGACAACAGCGATTGCTCCAGCTACAATAGGTCCAATTCCAAGAGCAGCAATCCAATGAACATCATCTTTAACAGCTTTTCCAAGTACCGTAAGATTTTGAGCTATATACCACCAAGAAAGTGGATAGACAACTGCACCAAAGCCCAAGAATATGGAGGAAATTTGTTTGTACCAATTCGGAACTTTTACAAGTAGCAAAATGAAGCACATAGCAAGAGCAGCAGCGCCCATACCAGCCCAGTGTACGTGAGCTCTCATTGTAACTGCCCAAGCTGTCCCGACCATTGCATCAAGGGCAGCTTCATCGCCATTATATAAGGAATCTAATACTGTCATACCTGAAGCTTTAAATCCTTCCCGTATTCCACCTTCATCTAATCCCATCCACATTCCTGTAAAGAAAGTAATAAGAATGGCTACACACGACAAAACGATTCCCCACGTTATGGGACGAATTTTTTCAAACATACTTAGCAACCTCCTTAAAATTTTGGATTAATACGTATAAAATCTTGATTACATGTTCATTATTTCACATACGAGTTATCCAAAATAGTAAGGAAAGTACTGAATCCAACAGTACAAATGTACTATACTCTCTTAATATGAATATTCTTTTTGTTTTTGTTCTAAAGCATAAACGGCTGCTTGGGAACGGTTTTTAAATCCACGTTTATGAAGAATACTAGAAACATAATTTCGAACTGTATTTTCACTTAAGTAGATTCGCTGGGCAATTTCTTTATTGGTTAATCCTTCTCCGATCAAAGTAAGAATCTCGTATTCTCGCTCTGTTAAACTTTCTTTCATATATCCATCGGTTTGCTTATGCTGGATTTTTGCCAGGACATTGCGTGTCAGGACAGAATCGAGAATGGTTTCGCCCCTGGATACAGTCATTATTGCTTTGGAAAGGCCATCAATACTAACTTCTTTCATTACGAAGCCATGTGCTCCTGCTAAAATAGATGCCACAACAGCATCTTCATCAGCAAAGGAAGTTAACATAATAACCTTAAAATTAGAGTGATTTGCAAGAATATCTCGGCAGGCTTCAATCCCTGAGCGATCAGGCAGACGAACATCCATTAAGATTACATCCGGCACGACTTCCTCAGCTTTCTGAATACTTTCCTCAGCTGTTCCGGCTTCTCCAACAATTTCAAAATCCTCAATATCGGTTAAAGCTACGCGTAAACCCATACGGACAATTTCACAATCATCTACTAACAGCAATCGAGTCGGCATTTTCTAGTGATTCCTCCTTTGGCATACGTAAAGTTACTAGGTTTCCCCCTACTGGCGGGAAAGAGTAACGAATTTCTCCTCCTAATATCATAAGTCTTTCTCGAATATTGCGGAGGCCCATATGGGGGCCCTTGATGGACAGTTTGTTATTCCAAAAATCTTCAGGCGGCCTTTCCTTACCGTTGTCCCAAAGTTTGATGATGATTTCATTTGCTTCTTCCTCTATTCTTAAATGAATACAATCCGAGCTTGTATGTTTCCCAATGTTGTTTAGAAGCTCTGTCAGAACATAATATAGATGATTCTGACAGTTTGGTGTCAACCGTAAAAGCTCATTACCATTAAATTCGAATTCAGCTTGGATTTCATAGGTTTCTTGAATTTCCATGAGCAATTTTTTAAATAAATTATATAATGGCTCACGAGAGATATTCTCATCTTTTAGTCCAGTAATATAATGCCGTAAATCAAGAAGAGATGCATTCAATCCTTTAATACAAACATTAAGTTGTTCTCGAATAGGCGAATTCAATTCTAGTTTCCTCGTAGTAGCTTCAAGCATCATCCCTGTAGCATAAAGAGTTTGAATGACCCCATCATGTAAATCCTGGCCAATCCGATCCCGCTCCGAAAACCGATAAGCATCTTCCTCTGCCTTTGTTAAGATCCGGTCTGTCTCTTTGTTGAATTCATATAAAAGTTTTAGAATCACACACATCAAGGCCGTCCCAATCAGCCCTCTAATTATTTGCACTTGAGTTATGTTTGAAAAAATCTCCGAATTAATGATATTGGCTGGAAAAAAAGTACCTGGATCGACAATTAATCCGTTAAATATTCCGACACACACAAATACCCATGCTAATGCTTTTATACTGAAAAGGACCTTAGGTGGTAAAAGGAGCTCTCCATTTGCTTTTCCCTGTTTGTATAAAGCTACTGCAGTGACAATGCATGAAGGAAATAAGAGTATATAATGAGATAATTGTTCAATAAAAGTTATCGCTACCACTGGTTCTGTTTTTTGTAAAAGTAATCCTCCTGCAATAGTGCACCAAACAAGAAAGATTCCCACTGGAATCCATACCAATTTCGAGAATCGATCAGAAGCCAGCAATTGAAAGCCAAAGATAAACAGTATCATATAAGAAATGGCTTCGATAACTTGAGAGATTAAGATTAGCGTATCAATCGTTTCGGAGTTGAAGTAAGGTGCCTGAAGCGGAATGAAGACATCAAACCACTCGGAAAAAGCATGGATTAGGGCAAAAACTCCCATAATCCAAAAATCTTTTGCAAATCGGAACGCATATTTTTTTCGATGCTGAACAAGAATACCTATTCCTACTGCAAAGAAAAAAAGACCATGAGGGAAATAAAGCAGTGGAAAATTGTTCTCAATTAAGGACCTAATAAATTCAATCAAGACCCTTTATACCTCCTCCTTAATGGTGGAAAAACATTTAAATTAACGAAAAAGAGACGTAAAAAAATAAAAACTCACAAAAAAGACGGAGATCAAGATAAAATAAGGGATATATATTACAAAAGTAAGGTGTTTTCTTACTAATAGTTTAGCATACAAGAAAATAAAAACAGTGAAACCGGGAAAAGTTAGAGAAACTGTAACAAAATTGAACGGTTATGAGACCAGCAGCAGGTGATGACATGATACATACATACTCAGGTAAGACAATACGATTTGAAATAAAATACAAAAACCGAAGTGCCATAAGGATATTAATAGATAGCTATGGTAATATTGAAGTTCATGCTCCGAAAAAGACACCCGATGAAAGAGTCATACAGGCATTGGAAGATAAGTGGGATCTTATTCAGCAAAAGATAAAAGAATTTAATGACAGAAAAAACGGACCGCAAGAAAAGCTCTATGAAAATGATGAGTTCTTCCTGTACTTAGGTCATTCTTATCCTATAGAGATTTTTGAGGACAACAATATTTCAGAAGATCACGTTGTTTTTGAAAATGAAAAGCTACATATATACGTGAAGCAGCTTGATGATAAAAAAGTAAAACAAGCATTAAACGATTCT
>JAENZK010000141.1 GCA_016841285.1 Guptibacillus hwajinpoensis
AAAAGTGTTTGATTGCTCAAAATCAATACTGACTTAGTGTTGAACTCTATGGTTCAACTTTATTTGCACGCTTGACATTTTGTTTAGTTTTCAAAGATCATTTCGTTCGTCGTTTTCAGCGACAAGATTTATTATAACACCTTGTTTCGCGGAAGTCAACAACTTTTTTTAATTACTCATTTCGACATTGTTTTTAATGGCGACCTTCATAATATATCATTATGATAGTTGCTTGTCAACACTATTTATTACATAATCTTTTATGTTTTTCGTGACAACGAAAATAAATATATCAGGTTCATACACAAAGATCAAGGACTTTTTAAAATAAATTTAAAAAGGGACATCCTAGTTAATTGCTCATAACCTAGGATGTCCCCATATTTCAATTTTAATTATTCTTTTTAATTAATCTCTGTGACGCATTAACGGGAATAATAACACATCTCTAATTGACGGAGAGTTTGTCAACAGCATTACTAGTCGGTCTATTCCAATACCCAACCCACCTGTTGGTGGCATTCCGTACTCCATAGCCTCAATGTAATCTTCGTCCATCATATGAGCTTCATCATTACCTTCCGCTCTTTCCTTTAATTGTGCTTCAAACCTTTCCTTCTGATCGATTGGATCATTTAACTCTGTGAATGCATTCGCGTGCTCACGAGCCACGATAAACAGCTCAAAACGATCCGTAAATCGCTCGTCCTCATCATTTTTCTTAGCTAATGGAGAAATTTCCACTGGATGTCCATAAATAAATGTTGGTTGGATTAATTTTTCCTCAACCCTTTGTTCAAAGAACTCATTTACAACATGCCCAAATGTCATATTGTCTTTTATCTCAATGTTATGCTCTTTTGCTAATGTACGGGCCTCTTCATCGCTCATTTTCTTCCAGAAGTCAACACCTACATACTCTTTAATTGCATCAACAATATGAAGGCGAGTCCATTTTGGCTCTAAATTGATTTCATTATCGCCATATTGAACAGTAGTTGAACCTAGAACTTCCTTTGCAATATGAGCGATCATATTCTCTGTAAGGTCCATAATATCATTAAAGTCTGCATAGGCCTCATAAAGTTCAATCATCGTAAACTCTGGGTTATGGCGTGTTGAAATCCCCTCATTACGGAATACACGGCCAATCTCATATACTTTTTCAAGCCCACCTACAATCAAACGCTTTAAATGCAATTCAATTGCAATACGCATATACAACTCCATATCAAGGGCATTATGATGCGTAATAAACGGTCTTGCAGCAGCTCCACCGGCAATAGAGTGCATCATCGGTGTTTCAACTTCAAGATAGCCTCTTTCATCTAAGTAACGTCGCATAGACTGTAATATTTTACTTCTAGTAATAAATGTTTCTCTGCTCTCCATACTCGTAATTAAATCAAGATAACGTTGACGATAGCGTTGCTCGATATCTTTTAAACCATGGAATTTATCAGGTAATGGCCGAAGTGCTTTTGATAAAAACGTAAATTCTTTTACTTTAATTGATAATTCTCCTACGTTTGTTTTAAATACTTCTCCACTTACACCAACGATATCACCAAGATCTGCTTTATCAAAAAGATCGTACTGCTCTTCACCAACAGCATCCTTACGAACATAGATTTGAACTTGTCCATTTAAATCCTGAATATGAGCAAAGCCTGCTTTTCCTTTACCACGCTTTGTCATAATACGTCCTGCCACAGAGACAACAACAGCTTTTTCCTCAAGCTCTTCTTTTGCAAATTGATCATATTGTTCTTTTAAACTCTTAGTCGTATCAGTTCTCTCAAATCTCTTACCGAACGGATCAATTCCTTTATCCCTAAATTGGGCTAACTTTTCGCGTCTCACCAACAGCTGGTCATTTAATTCTTCCTGGCTCATTTTATCATCTCCAAATTGTTTTTTAAAAAATATATGTAAAAAAACTGCCAGTGGATACTGGCAGCATCAGCATAGAAAGTTTATCCAACTTCAACTTGAATACCTTCATCTTCTCTTTGTTCCAGGAATTCAACATATTCCTGTAATAAAGATTCTAATTCTGCTCTTGTATTACATTCATTTATTGCAGTGCGGGCCTTAGCGTTTCCGCGAAGTCCTTTTAAATACCAAGCAGCATGCTTCCGCATTTCCATGATCCCTACTCTTTCGCCCTTAAGCTTAATAAGGCGGTCAGCATGAAGCATACATACCTTCACTTTTTCTTCAGGAGTTGGCTGTGCCATTAACTCTCCCGTTTCTAAAAAGTGGACTGTTCGATATATCATCCAAGGATCTCCTAGTGCTGCACGTCCGATCATGACTCCATCACATCCGGTTGTATCAAGCATTCTTTTGGCATCCTCAGGTGTTTTTACATCACCATTCCCGATAACCGGTATCTTAACGGCTGATTTTACATCTTTAATAATATCCCAGTTAGCCGTACCTTCATACATTTGGACACGGGTACGCCCATGTAATGACACCGCTTGTCCACCGGCACGTTCTATTGCCCGTGCGTTTTCTATCGCATATATATGATCATCATCCCAGCCCATTCGCATTTTTACAGTAACTGGTTTATCGACAGCATCAACAACGGCCGCAACCATTTCATATATTTTTTCGGGATCTAATAACCATTTTGCACCTGCATCACTTTTAATAATTTTAGGTACGGGACAACCCATATTTATATCAATAATATCAGCTGTTGTATTTTTCTCAACAAACTTGGCTGCCTCAACAAGTGTTTCTTTTCCGCCGCCAAAGATTTGCAGACTCAAAGGTTTTTCACGCTCATCTATAAAAAGCATGTCCATTGTTTTTTCATTTTTAAATAGGATTGCTTTATCACTTACCATTTCTGCACAAACTAATCCTGCTCCAAATTCCTTTACAATTAAACGAAACGCCGCATTACATACTCCTGCCATTGGTGCTAAAACAACTTGATTTTTTAATTCAATATCGCCTATTTTAAACATTACCTTCACCTCTTTACAATCGGAGTACTCTTTCTCGCTCAATATACAATGATACACCTTTGTCTTCTGTCAGGCTATCTGCATTTATTTTATATTGATTTAAAATTTCTTTATTGATCTCCAACAATGGAATAATCACAAAAGCTCTTTCAAACATTCTTGGATGCGGGACCTTTAAATGCTCCGACTCTATATTTTCGTCATTAAATAGTAAAATGTCAAGATCTATTGTCCGAGGACCCCAATGAATCTCACGTTTTCGGCCAAGATCTTTTTCGAGTTTTTGAGTTAATTCCAATAATTCATTTGCTGTTAATGAGGTTCTAATCTTAACTACCATGTTAAGAAACTTCGGTTGTTCTGTATAGCCAACTGGTTCTGTTTCAAAAATAGACGAATGTTCTATTAAGGAAATGCACGGACTATCATCCAATAATTTAATTGCGGTTAGCAAGAAATTCTCGCGATCTCCCTGATTTGTGCCAAGTGCAATGTAAGCAATATTATTCATTTTCTTCCCCTTCGAATTTCAACAGCAACTGACTTGTAATGTCCTCTAATAGGCGGATCTGGTTTAATAAGCTTTACAGTACAAGACTCTATCTTTGTAAAAGCTGCTAGTAAATTAGACGCTAAAACTTCTGCCACCTTTTCAACAAGTTGATAAGGTTTGCCCTCAAGTACTTCTTTTGTTATTTCATATACTTCAGCATAATTTACAGTTTCATTTAAGTCATCAGTTTGGCCAGCCTTTGCTAGATCCAACTCCAACTCAAGATCAACAATAAATCTCTGGCCTAATCTGTTTTCTTCGGGTAACACCCCGTGATATCCGTAGAACTCCATTTGATTTAAATAGATTTTATCCATTTGATATCACCCGAGCACCTGGTTTATCTAACATTGCATCCATCATTCTGGCCATTCTTGTCATTTCTTTAACATCATGGACTCTAACCATATGACAGCCTCTTTCGATGCCAAGGCAAATGCTGGCCCCTGTCCCCTCAACACGCTCGTTTACGGGTAGGTCTAATGCTGTGCCAATAAATCTTTTTCTTGATGTAGCAAGAAGAACCGGGTAGCCCATGTCTACAATCTTATCTAAATTACGCATGACCTCTAAATTATTCTCATAGGTTTTCGCAAAGCCGATGCCTGGATCAAGGATAATCTTCTCATCTGGAACACCTGCGTTTTTTACAATCGCAATACTTTCCCGTAAATCAGAAATCATATCCTCCATTAAGTTACGGTAATTCATATTATCTCGGTTATGCATAAGAATGATAGGGGCTTGATGACGAGCGACAACCTCAGCCATTTCCGGATCGGCTTTCGCTCCCCAAATATCATTAATGATATCTGCACCAGCTTCAAGCGCATGTCTTGCAACCTCGGATTTATACGTATCTATCGAAATTGGTTTATCAAATCTTTCTTTTAGAGCTTTAATAATCGGGACGACACGGCTTATTTCTTCTTCATCACTTATTTTTTCATAGCCAGGTCTTGTTGATTCGCCGCCGATGTCAATAATATCAACACCTTCTTCAACCATCCTCTCAGCCTGCATGATTGCAGCCTCTTCATTATTGTAGCGGCCGCCATCCGAAAAGGAATCAGGAGTGACATTTAAAATGCCCATAATCCATGTCTTGTTATTCATATCAAGCTGCACATCACCACATGTTATGTATAATGGCTTATTTTCCATTGTATCCAAACCTTTCATTTTACAATACCTTTCATTCAGAAACAGTGAAAGACCATTTGCTTAAGCATCTGGTCTCATTTCACACTTTATTAGTATAGCACTACTTAACTAAGTTTAAGCCTTTAATTCGTCTTAACATTCTTTCCGTAAGCTTCAATGAAATTCCGAAGCATATCCTTACCATAGGATGTGATAATCGATTCAGGGTGGAATTGTACCCCTTCAATCGGTAGTTCTTTATGGCGAATAGCCATGATTTCATCATCCTTAGTCCATGCTGAAATTTCAAAACAAGCAGGCAACGTTTCCTTTTTTACAATTAAGGAGTGATATCTGGCAGCCGAAAAAGGCTGTTCCAAACCCGCAAATACAGTTTTCCCATCATGATAAATATCAGACGTTTTACCATGCATTAATTGCTCTGCCCGAATCACATCTCCACCAAACACTTGGGCTATCGATTGATGACCAAGACAAACACCAAAGATCGGAATTTTCCCAGCAAACGCTCGGATTGCATCCATACTGATCCCCGCATCATCAGGGGTACATGGTCCGGGTGAAATCATCAAAAAGTCTGGGTTCATGTCCTCAATTTCTTTAATGCTGATTTCATCATTCCTTTTTACAACAAGCTCCTGACCCATTTCACCTAAATACTGAACTAAATTAAACGTAAATGAATCATAATTATCAATCATTAAAATCACTCTGCTCACCTCATGCTCAACTTTTCTAATCTCAACTACTTTCTTATACTATAGTCGATAAATTTTATACTTCCATATAGTATAATAAATTTTTCCATAAAAAAACAGTCCTAAATCTAAAAAGGACTGTTTTCTCTTTTTTACTAGTTAAAGGAATTAGTCTTCAAACTGATATAGTGCAGTACTTAAATAACGCTCACCATTGTCAGGTAAGATTGCTAATACTTTCTTTCCTTTTCCAAGTTCTTTAGCAACCTTTAACGCAGCGGCAATTGCAGCCCCTGAAGAAATTCCACAAAGAATGCCTTCTTCCCGACCAGCACGACGAGCGTGTTCAAAAGCCTCTTCGTTATCAATTTTGATAATTCCATCATAAACCGTTGTATTTAACACCTCAGGAACGAATCCTGCTCCAATTCCTTGGATTTTATGAGGACCTGGTTTACCTCCTGATAATACAGGTGAATCAGTTGGTTCTACAGCATAAATTTTAATATCAGAGAATTTCTCTTTTAACACTTCACCTGCACCTGTAATTGTACCACCAGTACCAATACCTGAAATAAAAGCATCAAGTTGATCCATTTGTTCTACGATCTCTTTACCAGTTGTTTCACGATGAATTTGTGGATTTGCTGGATTTTCAAACTGCTGCGGCACGAAATATCCATTTTCTTTTGCTAGCTCATTAGCTTTCGCAATTGCACCTTTCATACCTTCTGCACCAGGAGTTAAAACAAGCTCTGCTCCATATGCACGCAATAGATTTCGTCTTTCAAGGCTCATTGTATCCGGCATAACAAGAACTGCCTTTAAGCCTTTTGCTGCAGCTACCATTGCAAGGCCAATACCAGTGTTGCCACTAGTTGGTTCAATAATTGTATCGCCTTCTTTTAAGTCCCCTTTTTCAAGAGCGGCTTCCACCATTGCTAATGCAATGCGGTCTTTTACACTGCTGCCCGGATTAAAATATTCTAATTTCACATATACATCAGCAGCATTATCATCAGTTAATCGGTTTAATTTAACGATCGGTGTTTTTCCAATCAGTTCAACAACAGAATTTGCAACGCGCATTTCTTCCACTCCAATTCCGATTAAATTTATAGGTATTTATGATTATAATAAAACCGTATCAATTTTTCTGACAATTGTCAAATAATTTTAATCAGCAGTTTCCCTCATAATTTGCCAATTTCAACAACTAACCGTTGAAAATCTGTGGCATCCGCCGGAGGCTAACTTCTTCAACTGAATAAGTTATGACCTTGTTCTTTCATAAAGTTCTTCTAATTCTTGTTTTGTAAAATGGTACTGTTCATTACAAAAATGGCAATGAGCATCGGCCTTGCCATCCTCTTCAATCATCGCTCTAATTTCGTCCGGTCCTAAGCTTACAATCGCATTACCTAATCTTTCTTTTGAACAGCTGCATTTAAACGATACCGGCATCTTTTCAAGAATTTTTATATCCCCAAGCAATCTTTCTAGAATTTCCTCAGGTGTTAAGCCCTCTTGAATTAACTTTGAAATTGGAGGAATGGAATTTATTTGTTTTTCAATCTTATCAACGGTCTCATCCGTCGTTCCTGGCATTAATTGAATAATGAATCCCCCTGATGCCAAAATGGAATGGTCAGGATTCACTAGCACACCAACGCCCACTGCAGATGGTACCTGTTCCGAGGTAACAAAATAATATGTAAAATCTTCCCCTAATTCTCCGGAAACAAGTGGTACTTGACCAGTAAAATGCTCTCTCATCCCTAAATCTTTAACTACTGATAAAAATCCGTTATTACCGACAGCTCTAGCGACATCAAGTTTCCCCTTATCGTTCAGTTCAAAATCAACGTGGGGATTTGTTACGTAACCACGAACTTCACCATGGGCATTGGCATCAACAAGAATAGCCCCGATTGGACCGCCACCCTCAATTTTTACAGTAATTTTATCGTCACCTTTTAGCATTGCTCCCATCATGGTAGATGCAGTCATTGCTCTTCCAAGGGCAGCAGATGCCGTTGCCCAAGTATCGTGGCGTCTTTGCCCCTCCGAAACGGTTTCCGTAGTTCGAATTCCATAGGCACGGACTTGCCCATCATAGGCTAAAGCTTTTATTAAATAATCAGACATCCATTTTACTCCTTTCGGCCGCATGATTTCGGGCAAAAATCATTTGCAAGCCTTTTAAAGTCAAGAATGGATCAACAACATCGATTGCATTAGATTCTTTGGCAATGAGTGATGCTAACCCGCCCGTTGCGATTACTTTCGGCTCAACAGTTGCCTCTTCTTTCATCCTTCTTACAATACCCTCAACTTGGCCGACATAACCAAACAAAATACCAGCTTGCATCGCATGTACTGTGTTTTTACCAACAATTCCATTTGGTCTAGCAATCTCTATCCGTGGTAATTTAGCCGCTTTTGTATATAATGCCTCTGTAGAAATATTAATTCCCGGGGCAATAGCGCCTCCCATATACTGCTTGTCCTCATCAATGTAGCAATAGGTAGTCGCTGTTCCGAAGTCAACGATAATCAGCGGTGCACCATATTGATGAATTCCTGCGACTGCATTTACAATTCGGTCTGCCCCCACCTCTTTCGGATTATCATATTTAATATTTAACCCTGTTTTAATTCCAGGTCCGACGATCATCGGGGTGATGTTAAAGTATTTTTCACACATTCTTTCAAGTGAAAACATAATAGGCGGTACAACTGAAGATATAATAATTCCGCTTATATCGGAGGAACGGATGCCAACATGTGTAAATAACTCTTTAATGATCATTCCATATTCATCTTCCGTTTTATGTCTGCTTGTTTCAATTCGCCAATGGTGTTTTAGTTCTTCCCCGTCAAATACACCTAATACCGTATTAGTATTGCCCACATCAAAAACAAAGATCATTGTTATCACCCTATTAAATTTTATTGTCCAATAGTGTTTTTTAGTGGAAATCGCTCGCTTTCCGCGGGCAATCCGCGAGCCTCCTCGCTCGTTACCTCACTGTGGGGTCTCGCCTGGCTTGCTGATCCCGCAGGAGTCTCACAATTTTCACTAAAAAACTCAAGTGTAATACATTAAATTTTTAGCTAAAATAGGATGCCAAAATGGCATCCTATTTTTAAAAGTAAAGTTTACTCTTTTGATTCATTATTTTCATCATCATTTTTTGTATTGATATTAACGATGACATCTTCTTTCGTTGTTGTTGTTTCCACTTTTGTCGTAGCAGCAGGTTTTTCCTTTTCAGTTGGACTACTGCTTTTTTCAGGTAGTGTTCCATGATCAAATAAATGTTTAATTTGCGCAGCATCAAGAGTTTCAATCTCTAACAGTGTTTTTGCGATTAAATGATGCTGTTCAGAATACTGGGTTAAAATTTTCTTAGTCTTTTCATAGCATTCAAAGATGATGCGTTGAATTTCCATATCAATTTCGTGAGCAATCGCATCACTATAGTTTTGCTCATTGTTGATATCACGACCAAGGAATACTTGACCACCAGATGCATGGCCAAATTGCATTGGACCCAGTTTATCACTCATACCATATTCAGTAACCATCTTGCGAGCAATATTGGTTGCTCTTTGGAAGTCATTATGAGCACCTGTACTTACTTCACCAAGAACAAGCTCCTCCGCTACACGTCCACCTAGTAAGCCGCAAATTTTATCGAGCAACTCAGGCTTTGTCATGAAGTAACGATCTTCCTTAGGAAGCATAACTGCGTACCCACCCGCTTGACCACGTGGGACAATAGTTACTTTATGAACCATATCGGCCTCGTCTAATACAACCCCAACGATTGTATGACCGGCTTCATGATAAGCAACGATTTTTCGTTCCTTTTCTGAAATAACCCTGCTTCGTTTAGCAGGTCCGGCAATAACACGGTCGATTGCTTCATCAATATCATCAGCAGTGATTACCTTTTGATCTGCTCTTGCCGCAACAAGGGCAGCCTCATTTAATAAGTTTTCTAGATCAGCACCTGAAAACCCAGGTGTACGTAATGCAATCGTCTTAAGATCGACACTATCAGCAAGAGGTTTATTTTTCGCGTGTACCCCTAATACTGCTTCACGACCTTTTACATCTGGACGATCAACCGTAATTTGACGGTCGAAACGACCTGGACGTAAGAGTGCAGGGTCTAGAATGTCAGGGCGGTTTGTTGCTGCAACAATAATAATCCCTTCGTTGGCTCCAAATCCATCCATCTCAACAAGCAATTGGTTTAACGTCTGCTCACGCTCATCGTGTCCGCCACCAAGACCAGCACCACGCTGACGACCAACAGCATCTATTTCATCTATGAAGATAATACAAGGTGCATTCTTTTTTGCATTTTCAAATAAATCACGAACCCTCGATGCACCAACACCGACGAACATTTCTACAAAGTCCGAACCACTAATAGAGAAGAATGGAACGCCTGCCTCACCTGCTACAGCACGAGCCAACAATGTTTTACCTGTTCCCGGAGGTCCAACAAGAAGTACCCCTTTAGGAATACGTGCTCCTAATGCCGCAAATTTACGCGGGTCCTTAAGAAACTCGACAACTTCCACAAGTTCTTGTTTTTCTTCATCTGCACCGGCCACATCTTTAAAGCGAACCTTTTTCTTTTCTTCACTATAAAGCTTTGCCTTGCTCTTACCAAAGTTCATAACACGGCTTCCGCCACCTTGAGCTTGGTTTAATAAGAAGAAGAACAAAATAAATATAATGATGAAAGGAATAATCGATGTGAAAAATGTCACCCAGCCGCTTGTTTCCTCAGCGGGTAAATTTTCAACTTTCGCCCCACTTTTCCGTAGCAATTCAACAAAATCCGAAGCTGTCTCTGTTTGAAGTACATATGTAACAAAGAATTGACCTTCAGGATAAGATTTTAGCTGACCACGAATTTCATAAACCAGCCTCTCTGGCTGAACAGTCGCTGACTTTATGTCACCCTTTTCTAGGTGAGTCATGAATTGGTCATATGTTAGCGATTGCTGTTGTTGTCCTGTGCCATTAAAGAAACTTACTACTCCAATGACAACTAAGAATATTAATAAATAAAAAATTGTATTACGGAAGATCCGATTCATTACTTACCTCCTCCTGCGAAGCAAAGAAACTATAGTAAATGGTACCATATTAGTTTTAAAAAAAACAACAAATTACACTTCTAAAAAGGATATTTTTTCTATATTTTCTAATTTTGATATACTTCCGGTTTCAAAACGCCAATATATGGAAGATTACGGTATCTTTCAGCAAAGTCTAGCCCATAACCTACAACAAAGGCATCGGGAACATCGAAGCCAACCAAATCAGCATAAAGATCAACTTTTCTTCCTGTTGGTTTATCTAAAAGCGTCACAATCTTAATTGACTTAGCTTTTCGATAGTGGAGAAGATCTACGAGATAATTCAGTGTCAAACCACTGTCGATTATATCCTCTACAATGATAATATCCCTTCCCTCAACAGAGGTATTCAAGTCTTTAATAATTTTAACTTCCCCAGATGACACGGTAGAGCTTCCATAGCTGGAAACATCCATAAAATCCATTTCCAGATGGATGTCCATATTTTTCACGATATCACCCATGAAAAGCATGGCACCCTTTAACACACCAATTACTAAAGGAAATCTGTCTCGGTATTCCTCAGAAAGAGTTACCCCAAGTTCTTTTACCCTCTTTTGAATCTCCTCTTCTGTAATTAAAACCTCTTTAATATCATGCTTCATTCCTAGTTCCTCCTAGAGCTCTTTGTTGTATGATATATATTGTAATAATAAGTAAAGATGACTGTTGCTATGCTCATTTTTATGTCTTTCTAGGGAAAATGCCGATTTTTTTAACGATGGAAGCCAGAGAATATTGCCATCAGCATCTTCAACGATGGGCCAAGTATCCCTTTCGTCTCTCGGTACCTTCTTATCGATAAAAATATCTTTAATCTTTTTCGTTCCCTTCATACCTTTTACGGTCATCCGGTCACCCGTTTTTCGACTTCGAATATGTATTGGTAATGCAATTTCTTCTGAATTACATATAAAAAAATCAATTCCGTCTATTTTTTCCGGA
>JAENZK010000142.1 GCA_016841285.1 Guptibacillus hwajinpoensis
CGAACAAACTGGAGCACTCCGCAATGAGATAAAGGAAACACAGCGAGGTACGAGCCGATGTTGACTTATCGTAGTGAAGGAGTGTGAAGTTTGCTAGTCGCTGGGTGCTGGAGCTAGACAATGATGCACAAACCAATATTAAGGCTCTCAATCCAAAACGGATCGAGAGCCTTTTTACGTATTTTATTATCATACGGGACAATTTTTTAAAATAATATTAATAGTATCCATCTAATACTTTGAAAAAGTCTTTCAAGAAATCATAAAAAACATTTTCTGTTGGAAGCAATTCTCGGTCACTTGGAGTAATAATTCCAACTGTTCTCGTAACTTCAGGATTCACGATGAACACTTTCTTCGTAGCACGGGGCTTACTGTCTATCAAACTAATCTCCGGTATTAGCGTAACCCCAAGTCCAGCCGATACCAAGCCTTTAATTGCATCAATGTCCTTCCCTTCAAAGGCGACATCAGGGTCAAATCCATTTTGTCGGCATGCATTAACAACAAGGTCATGTAGCCCAAATCCCTCTGGAAACAATACAAAGGGATCATTACGCAGTTGATTTAATTTAATTTCATTTTGACTTGCCAGTGGATGGTCCTCCGGTAGTAATGCGACGATTTTTTCTAAAAATAATATTTCGCCTTTTACTTTATTATTATCCTTAGGCAACGGACCAATTAAGGCCATATCAACTTTTCCGGTAATTACAGCATCTATTAAATAGTGATAAGAGCCTTGGCGAAACTTAAATTTAACTTTAGGATGCTGCTCCCGAAAGGCTGAAATACAGGTTGGAAGTGTGTAGTTTGCCATACTGCTCGGGAAGCCAATCCGAACCGTTCCCTGCTCCGGGTCTAAAAATTCATCTACTTCCCTTTTAGCTTTTTCCAAAACCTTCATCGCATCTTCAATATGTTTTAAAAATACCTCACCAATTGGCGTTAATCTTACATTGCGCCCCTCTCGAACAAATAAGTCAATCCCAAGCTCCTGCTCAAGGTTAAATATTTGTCTACTCACAGCCGACTGGGCAACATGGAGAGCATTGGCAGCTTCCGTAACATGCTCCCGTTTTGCAACCTCTACAAAGTATTGCAGCTGTCTTAATTCCATAAAAAAATCACCCTCTATCGATCAAATGCGCCTTGGCGTATTGGCGCCCAGATTTTTTCGAGCTCGCCTCAAAAAACTTCCTTTGAAAATCTGAGGCATCCGCCGGAGGCATTAACTTTATTCAGAAGAAGTTTGAACCATACCTAAATTATATACTATAATTGCATTCATCCTATCACTTATGGAAATGGAACTTTCCTGAATAAAGTTAATCATATCACTTTGGCATTGATATTATCTAAATAATATATTGGAATAGATTGATTTTCGAGTATAAAATAAAAATATCAAATCGAAAGATTCAAATATTCAAAATTGACAACAAATTAAATCAATAAAGAAAAATTATATAAAAGGAGTTTGATCGAATATGACAACATTACAACAAACATCAAACGAAGTACAAGTAGCAAAAGATTACGTGAACGGTGTAATCCAGGAAGTTAAAAAGCGTAATCCTAATGAACCTGAATTCCATCAAGCGATCAAAGAGATCCTTGATTCACTTGTTCCAGTTTTTGAAAAGCAACCTAAATATATGGAAGCTGGAATCTTAGAAAGAATCGTTGAACCTGAGCGTCAAATCATGTTTAGAGTACCATGGGTTGATGACAATGGTAAAGTACAAGTTAACCGTGGATTCCGTATTCAATTCAACAGTGCAATCGGACCTTACAAAGGCGGTTTACGTTTCCACCCTTCAGTAAATGCAAGTATTATTAAGTTCTTAGGTTTCGAGCAAATTTTCAAAAACTCATTAACTGGTCAGCCTATCGGCGGCGGTAAAGGTGGATCTGATTTTGATCCAAAAGGAAAATCAGATGCTGAAATCATGAGATTCTGCCAAAGCTTCATGTCAGAGCTTTACAGACATATTGATCAAGATACTGACGTACCTGCTGGTGACATTGGTGTTGGTGGAAGAGAAATCGGCTATTTATTTGGACAATACAAAAAACTTCGCAACCAATATCAAGCTGGAGTATTAACTGGTAAAGGCTTAGGTTACGGCGGTAGCTTAGCAAGAACAGAAGCAACTGGATATGGTACAGTTTACTTCGTAAACGAAATGCTTAAAGACAAAGGATTAAGTTTCGAAGGCAAAACTGCAGTTGTTTCAGGATCAGGTAACGTAGCTATATACGCTATTGAAAAATTAACTCAACTTGGAGCTACAGCTGTAGCATGTAGCGATTCAAACGGTTATATTTATGACAAAAATGGTATTGACCTTGCTCTTGTAAAACAATTAAAAGAAGTTGAAAGAAAACGTATTTCTGAATATGTTAACTATCATCCAGAAGCTGAGTATCATGAAGGCTGTGCAGGAATTTGGACTATTCCTTGTGAAATTGCTCTTCCATGTGCAACTCAAAATGAAATCGATGAAGAAAGTGCAAAAACACTTGTATCTAATGGCGTCATCGCAGTTGGAGAAGGTGCTAACATGCCTTCAACATTAGAAGCCATCGATGTTTTCTTAAACAACGGCGTATTATTTGGTCCAGCTAAAGCTGCAAATGCTGGTGGTGTAGCTGTATCAGCTCTAGAAATGGCACAAAACAGTGCAAGAATTGCATGGTCATTTGAAGAAGTTGATGGCAAATTACATGATATCATGATTAACATCTATCAACAAATTAAGAATGCTTCTGAAGAGTTTGGATATCCAGGAAATCTTGTAGTTGGTGCTAACATTGCTGGATTATTGAAAGTCGCTGACGCAATGTTGTTCCATGGTATCATCTAATTAAAGATGATTTGACAATATCTTGTTGTAGCATGATCCTTCCATTAAAATAAATATTTAGAGTGGCTAAGTTGAGTTGATTAGCCACTCTTTTTTTTATTTATTTTTGCAAGTGAATCATCTTAATGGTTTTGTCCTCAGCAGTGATGATTAGAATTTTATCATCGTGAACAAATAGGTTTGTAGCATGGTCAACAATCGCTAAGTCGAGCTGTCCGGATTTATTGAATATTTTTATTCCATAGTCCTCTTCAGGTAGGAGTTGGCAAACGATTTTACCATTTACAATTTGAATGGATATAACCGGTTCCTTCATAATAAGGGGATCTTCTTTTGTCTTTTCGACTTTATAAAGCTTATATTGCCCTTGTGAAGACTTTATTGTATAAAATATATTCCCCTCAATTTCTCCAAACCATCCAACCTTGGTGTTATCAGATATTTGGGTGCCTGTCCCCCTACGCCAGTAGGTGCTCCAGTTGGTACATCAGTTGTGCTTCCACTTACAAAAAAACAGGCCAGAGGATTCCTCTGACCTTTGACTACTATCATTCAGTCTTACAAACTATCACCGAAATCTTCGCGGAATTTCTCCACTAACTTTGTTTCCCAATCTGTAGTTGTTCCAAGCTTTCCAAAGAAGAAACGCAATACTTTCGGTTCATCAACAAATTTTAATCCTCCGATTAAATGGCGGTTTTCGTAAAGCCATGTAATGCGGTCTACTGCATATTTTACATGAGAAAGTGAATATACACGACGTGGCATTGCTAATCGCAATAGTTCCATATGGGATAAGATTTCATTGCCCTTTTCGTCACGTTGTTCTGATAATGTTCCACGCTCCATTCCGCGGACACCGCTGACTAGATAAAATGCTGCTGCAAGCGCACCAGCAGGGTATTCTTCCTGCGGGATATGGCCTACAAATTCCATCGCATTAATATGGCACCCTAAGCCGCCTGCCGGTGTTACAACTGGAACTCCTCTTTCTACAAGTTCATTTACCATATACTCAATAAATTGTGGCCCTTGATTAATCATATGTTCGTCCATTGTTTCATCCAAGCCAACGACCATTGCTTCCATTTCACGAACTGACATCCCACCATAAGTAAGGAAGCCTTCATATAAAGTAATTAACTCCCTCATTTTCAAATATGCTTCCTTGCTATTTGTACAAATACCACCTCCACGAGCACAACCTAATTTCCGAGCTGAAAAATAGATAATGTCAGCTAAATCGGCAAGCTTACGTGTAATATCACGGATGCTCAGATCCTTGCATTGTTCTTCGCGTGTTTTTATAAAATATAAATTATCGGCTAATAAACTGGCATCAAATACTAGCATGACTCCATATTCATCACATACTTGTCGGATTTCCTGCATATTTTCTAGGGAGTGCGGCTGGCCTCCGATTAAGTTAGTACCAGCTTCCAGACGTACGAAGGCAATTTTATCTGCACCATTTGTTTCGATTAAATCTCTTAATTTACCAATGTCCATATTTCCTTTAAACAAAACATGACTATTAATCTTCAAAGCCTCATCTGTAAAAATTTCCTCAACGGTACCGCCATTTATCACGACATGTGCTTTAGAAGTTGTAAAATGGTAGTTCATCGGAACGATTGATCCTGGTTTCACATACGTCTGAGAAATGATATTTTCACAGGCACGACCTTGGTGAGCAGGTAAATAATATTCTTTCCCAAAAATCTCTTTAATTTTTTGCTCTAATTTTGTAAAAGTCACAGAACCGGCATAGCTGTCATCAGCTTCCATCATTGCCGCCTGCTGCTTATCACTCATCGCATTTACACCGCTATCAGTCAGCATATCCATAAAAATATCTGTATTTTTAAGTAAAAATGTATTGTAGCCTGCTTCCTTAATCGCTTCCAAACGGCGCTCAATTGGTTGAAGATTAATCTTTTGGACAATCCGGGCTTTGTGCATCTCTAACGGGATATTTTCACCATAAAAAAACTTAACAGTAGACATTTCACAGACACTCCTTAAAATATTTTTTCAAAATAGAATCCGAGAATCCAATATAAATTGGATCTTCATTTTTGATTAAATGGATTATACTGACTATTTCGACAAAAAACAACAAAATCTATAAAAGTGGGTTTAATTTTGCTATTTTTTATTAATTTAACGCCACAATGCTTTTATGCGGTAAAACATTAAAAACCCATAACCTGAAAAGTAGAATAATATTTTTTGATGCAAAAACATTTTTTACAATTTCTTGAACAATACTGGAAATGCACCCAATCTCCGATTAAAAGTCTTAAAATATATTTGGAAGTAAAATATTTCAAAATGGAGGTTGATCATTATGGCAAATCTTCATGATTTACTACCAAGATTTTGGAACAAGCGAAGTGAGGAGCTGGAGGAATTCTTTGAAAATCCATGGCCATGGAGCAAGATGTTTGATGTGGATGTAAAAGAAAATGAAAAGACTATTACGATTCATGCAGATCTTCCTGGATTCAGCAAAGAAGAAATTGAGTTGGCTCTAGATGACTATTCTCTTACTATTAAGGCTGCTCGTTCTGCCGAAAAAGAGGAAAAAGGAGAAAAGTACTATAAGCAGGAGCGTTCTTATGGAAAAGTAGAAAGAACGATCCCATTACCTGCAGAAATAATTAGTGATACTTCAAAAGCAAAATATGAAGATGGGGTTCTGACTATTACTTTAGAAAAGAAAAATCCATCATTACCGGACCGAAAATACATTCCAATCGAATAAGCAAAAAGGAGAGCAACACCGTCGGATAGGCGGTGAACAACTCTCCTTTTTTATATATCATTTTATTTTTTCAAAATGCATCCGAGCCTTGTCTGCTACCTCTTCTGGCACTTTCAATGAAAGTGGCTCTTGATGTAAAGCTTGGAATGAGTTTATGTCACTCGTATTCAGGGCCCCTAATGTAATTCGAGGAATGAGTCGAATATGTACAGGCTGCTTTGATTCACGATCTACTGATGCATTTAATAATAAGTTAAAACTAGCAAATCCCTGCTCAGAAAAGTGCGCAAAAATCGCTTTGATACTTGTTGCAAAATTCAACCAATCTTGTTCAGTAATATCATAAATAGAGTGGGCTTCCGTAAAGATTGCCAAGAAATCATTATGGCTTTTCGGAGCATAGGCATGCATCCACGCCACGTTTCCTAATTCACCAATCCATCTATCACCAAGCTCTTTCTCAGTTTCATATAATGACGCAAAATATTCCTTGCCATGTTGTTCTTCATATATCTTAGTTTTTTCATTGATTAAAGCTTGAGTGTTTGTAGGTGATTCCGACAAAATAACCTGAATATGAGGGTGGAGAATACTTCCCCCGGATGGCGGCAAATAATTCCAGTTAATAGAAGCATACTGTGCTTTTGGATCGACCGCAATTACATTTTGAGTATAGGTTTGGGCAGCTATAAACGCATTCTTAACCATTTCCACCGTAAATTCTTCTAATTTCACATAATGTTGACCCGAAAAAATAACAACAGCATTATGTTTGCTGTATGGAAAAAGGTTAGGAAAGGCAACAGCTTCCCCTTCTGTCACTCTACCATCTTGAGAAATTTCTTTTGGAAAAACAGGAGTCATCTTATGTAAATTTTCCGGACAAAACGGACATTTTGCCCCACCAGTCTGTTCAGCTAATTCAGTATAATCTGGAGGTGTAATTGGCATGCCTGGATCAAAAATAAGCCTCGATGTTTCCCCAGTCAACGGGTCAAATCGTACTTCCGTTTTCCGTTCTATCAGATTACCCTGAATATCATAAAACGTAAACCATTCTTCTTCTTTTCTAAATATCATACTTCCCTTACCCCCTTTCCTATGAATATATCATTTAGTCGTATTGTTGTCAGTATTTTCAGATTAATAATAAGGCGGGGTGGGACATAGGGTCGGGAACTCTGACCCAAGCAACCATATCCCCACTATCCCAATCGATAGATTAAAAATCTCTCATATGGATCATTTTCATATAATCCAGGCACAATAATCTCCTTCTTTAATTCAAAACCAGTATGGTTTTCTAAGAAATAGACATAATCCTCGGATGCATAATACAAGATCAGTTCCACTTCCCGATTGTCTTCCCCAACTGAAACTATAATATTTATAAGTACTGCAATAAAAATTTGTACCGAAAATGGATTAAAGAAATAAAATCGGTTGTCTGAAGGACTAATTTCATAGTCTTGTGCTAAGCAGCATTGGAATTGAATTTTTTCTTTGTCTTTTTTATGTTTCTTTTGATAGCTAGTTCTGTTTTGAATAGCCTCTTTATAAAAAAGCTCGTTCATTTCAATCCCGACAACAGATGCTTGAAAAAAATAATGTATATAAAAATTTAATCGCCCTTTACCACATCCAAAGTCAACTACATGATCACTGCTTCTCAATTCATATTCATCAAATAGGGCTTCTAGTGCAAGATATTGGGTTGGCTCATAGCGATGGTAGTGTATAGACCCGCTGGTTTCTTTTTGATTTCCCCTTGTATTGATGTTCAGCAATTTATCATAATAATGTTCTTTCATGGGATTTTCTCCTATTCGATAGTTGACCGCATTCTGCGCCTAAAAAGAAAGTGGGACAAGGAGCTTGTCCTTTGTCCCACTTATTCTCCTAAATCAACGTTATGGTACACTTGCTGAACGTCGTCACAATCTTCTATTGCGTCTATCATTTTTTCAAATTGTGCCTGTGCATCTGCATCAAGTGTTACTTCGTTTTGCGCAAGCATTGTAAGCTCTGCCACGGTAAATTCACTGACACCAGCATTTCTAAATGCCTCTTGAACAGCATGGAATTGATCAGGCTCAGCATAAACGATTACCGAGTCATCTTCTTCAATAATGTCACGGACATCTAAGTCTGCTTCCATTAAGATCTCAAGCGCCTCTTCCTCAGTTTTTCCTTCAAAACCGATAACAGCTGTTTTATCAAACATGTAAGCAACGGAGCCACTTACACCCATGTTTCCACCATTTTTACCAAATGCTGCACGAACCTCTGAAGCAGTTCGGTTTACGTTATTTGTTAGTGCATCAACGATTACCATTGAGCCGCTTGGTCCAAATCCCTCATAACGAAGTTCAGAATAGTTTTCATCAGATCCGCCTTTAGCTTTTTCAATAGCGCGGTCAATGATGTGTTTTGGTACGTTATATGTTTTTGCCCGTTCAAGAACAAACTTTAATGCTTGGTTTGACTCAGGATCAGGCTCGCCCTGTTTAGCTGCTACATAAATTTCTACTCCAAATTTTGCATAAATACGACTAGTATTGGCATCCTTTGATGCTTTCTTGTCTTTAATATTGTTCCACTTACGACCCATTTTGTTCCACTCACTTTCAGCATTGAATCTAAATAAATGAAAATGTGAATAGCGCCTATCAATTTTAATTGAATAAAAGCATTATTCACATCACTATTATACCCAATTGTATAATTTGTAACGTTAACTATATTATTATACATGGAAAGTCAAGTTTTAAAAATACTAGAATCAAAAAAAGAGGCTGATAAACCTAGATAGTTTAAAACAGCCCCTTGTTCAAATATATTAAACAGTCTCTTTCACTTTTTCTTCTACTTTTTCTTCGACCTCTGGTTGCATTGTTCCATAATTTTGTAAGTTTATATGCCATGATAGAGCCTTTTCCAGGATATGTGGAGTTTGGCCACCTCTGGTTAAAGCTTCTGTGTAGTAATCCCACAACTGAGTGCGATACATTGGGTGTACACAGTTATGGATAATTAACTCTGCTCGCTCTCTTGGTGCTAAGCCGCGAAGATCTGCATAGCCTTGTTCCGTAACAACTACATCTACATCATGTTCGGTATGATCTATGTGGGAAGCGAAAGGAACGATACTTGAAATTTTTCCAGCTTTGGCGATTGATTTGGTAACAAAGATCGCCAAACGGGCATTTCTTGCAAAATCTCCTGAGCCGCCAATCCCATTCATCATTTTTGTACCCATTACATGTGTAGAATTAACATTCCCATAGATGTCGAATTCTAATGCTGCATTAATAGAAATTAAGCCGAGACGTCGAATAATTTCCGGATTATTCGATAATTCCTGTGGACGTAACATGATGCGATCACGATATTTATCAAAGTTGGAGTATACCTCATCCATTTTAGCATCTGATAAACCCAAGGAACAGCTTGAAGCAAATGTAACTTTACCAGCATCCATTAAGTCGAACACAGCGTCTTGAAGTACTTCTGAATATAGTTGTAAATCTTCAAATTCAGATTCTAGTAATCCATGAAGAACAGCATTTGCTACTGAACCCACACCTGATTGTAAGGTTGGTAGTTTTTTAGGTAATTTTCCGACTGCAATTTCACTACGCAAAAAGTCTAGCAAATGGTTTGCCATCGTTACAGTTTCATCATCTGGTGGTACGATTGATGAAGGTGTATCTGGATAATGAGTAAATACGATTCCTTTTACTTTTTCCGGATCATAAGGAATCCCTATAGTTCCAATTCGGTCGGATGGCTTTGTTAATGGAATGGGTTGTCTGTTCCCTTGTTCACCTGGGTCATAAAAATCGTGTAACCCTTCTAGACTTAATGGAAAAGCATCATTAAGCTCAATGATGATATTATTTGCATTATTAGCAAACACTTGGGAGTTTCCACCTGATGTTGTTGGGATGATCATTCCATCTTCTGTAATAGAGAGTGCCTCAATAACAGCAAAATCAATCTGCTCTAAAGCCTTATTCCGGACTAATTCAGCTACATGTGAAAGATGGGCATCTACAAATAATACATCGCCTTTATTAATTCCATCCCTCATCGTTTTGTCAGCCTGATATGGCAGACGCTTTCTAATGATACCCGCTTCAGTGAACATCTTGTCGATATCGGAGCCAATGGAAGCCCCTGTAAATAAATTTACTTTAAAAGATTCTGTTTCAGCGCGTTTCACCAATGCAAATGGTATTGCCTTAGCATCACCAGCTCTAGTAAAACCGCTGATTCCGATAGTCATTCCGTCCTGAATCCATGATGCCGCTTCCTCCGCTGTAACTACACGATCTAGTAATCTTGGGTCTCTAATTCTCTCTATATGCGTTTTCATTTTCTACCCCACCTTAAATGGTTTTATAAATTAATTATATATTCAAAATTGGGCAAAAATTTTATTTTACGACAAAAAACGAAACTTTGTGACAAACAAGCTAATTTCTGTACTAAAGCAGATATTTTTTTTGGCGTTGTTATACATTACAGATGGTAAAAATTGTGGGTGCTCGCAGTTATCCTCACCAAATCCAGGCTAGACTCCGTTTGATGATAGATAACAATCCAATAACCCCCACAAAACACAAAAAAGCACCTACACATTACGCTCCTGTGTGGGTGCTCCATCTCTTTTTATAAATAAAGCATTAATCTTCCAGCATTAATTGTTCTAATTTTAATGGCTCGATGTATTCGCCATTTTTGTAGGCACGCATATTTCCGCCTGAAATTTCATCAATAAGTACGATTTGCTTGTCCGCTAATCTACCAAATTCAAATTTAATATCATAAAGCTCAATCTCTTTTTTAGCTAACTCTGCTTTTACGACCGCTGCTATTTTTTGAGTTAACTCTTTTAATTCTTTGTATTCGCTAAGGGTAAGGATTCCAAGCATATCAAGGGCATCTTCGCTAATCGGCGGGTCTTGACGATCATCATCCTTAATTGTAACCTCGACAAAAGCATCAAGTGGCTGCCCTTCTTCAGCGTACATACCGTATCGACGTAGGAAGCTTCCAACTGCACGGTAACGGCAAATAACTTCAAGACCTTGGCCAAATACAGTTGCTGGTTTTACCGTCATTGTTGCTTTTTCGATGTCAGCATCAATATAATGAGTTGGAATTCCAGCTTCCGCTAATTTTTCAAAAAAGAACTTCGTTAATCTTAGTCCTGCCCTACCTGCACCTTCCATTGTTAAACCTACAGTATTAGCACCTGGATCAAAAACACCGTTTTCCTCTGTAACATCATCTTTGAACTGTAGCAAGTAGTTTCCGTCCTCAAGACCATAAACATTTTTGGTTTTCCCAGTATAAATAAGTTTCATATTATTTTTCCTTTCCTAGTAGAGTCTTCTTTGTTACTTTACTTTCATTATGCATATTTTTTTTTAAAAAAATCAACTTTAGTTTGTCAAATTAACAAATTATTTAGAATAGACCGATTCACTTCTTTATAGATATACAAAGAAACTGGTCTTCCAATCCCATAGGTAGTAGTCTCTTCCAAAACCTTTATTTCTTTTAGAAACTTCAAATACTTTCCGATTGAAACCCTAGAAATCTCTGTTTTTTCTGCAATCGTTTCTGTTGAAAATGGGGTCTTTCCCATTTCTTCAATGGCCGAAACAACAATTTGTAGTGTGCTTCTTGTTAATCCTTTTGGAAGAGAGTGAATAGGTGCTCCCGTTGGTTTCGCTTCCTTACTGAGTAGCATTTCATCAATTTCTTTTTGATTA
>JAENZK010000143.1 GCA_016841285.1 Guptibacillus hwajinpoensis
GCTACATATATACGTGAAGCAGCTTGATGATAAAAAAGTAAAACAAGCATTAAAACGATTCTATTACAGGCAATGTAAGACATTAGTGGAGAAGAGCATTACTTCTTTTCAAAGTAACTTCAAAACTAAGCCACGTTCTGTCCGTATTACTGATGATCAGCATACATGGGGAACATGTAATGGAAAATTACAATTAACATTCAATTGGCGGTTGGCAATGGCACCACGTGAGGTAATAGATTATGTAGTTGTCCATGAAATGTGTCATATGGTACATCTGAATCACGACCGCTCCTTTTGGCGCCTTGTTGGGAAAATAATGCCTGACTATAAGGAAAAAGAAAAGTGGTTAGCATTATCAAATTGGAAAATGACTGTATAGAAACCTATGATGATTTCGGTGCTAAATTGATCTCAGGTTATAATATAGATATATATATAAGAGGAAAAAAGCGGTGAGGTAATGTTTATGAAGCGGGAATTAAAAATTAGAGCTGAAGCATCCTATCGGTTGGCGGAGCAGAATGCTTCCGATTATTACAAATTACTTCATGAGCAGGTCATACAAAAAGATTACGTTCCTACACTAACAAATGATTTTACATCGTGGAAACATAATCATATTCATCATTCAATTCTATCCCTTTTTTTACAAGGAAGAAGAAAACCATCTCCTAGGGAGTATCACAATTATATCCACTGGCTTGAAAAGACTGGAAAATTGGATCATTATTTGAATCGAAGTGTTTCTTATATTTTTTTGAGGGATCTCGGGAAAGCCTTGGATTCCCCAGATACACAGACAAAGATTCAACGTGTAGTTGAAAGTATAAAAAATCAACTAACTAATTCTGAAACAGTAAACATGGGTGGTAAAATTGAAGCGTTTAGCATAGCAGGGATGTATCGATGGGCCCAAAAGGAAGGTGTAGAATCCACCATCATCTGGTTGATCAACAAACTTAAGACTATTTCCGTGATGATTCCTGAGGGGATGGATGCCGAGCATGCCCAGCGCAAGCTTATTAAAATCATTGCCGGAGTGGTGATGCACGAGCTTGAAGAGATAGGTGATGATACTTCACAAGAAGACCGCTCTCGGAAACTGGACAGAGCTATTCGGCTTGGCTATTCCTATGGTCTGACCTACCCTTTTATTGATGATCTGTTAGATGCCAATATTTTATCTGTTGATGAGAAAAAGCAATATTCCGATTTGATACGTTCCAGCCTAATCGAACAATCTGTGTCTGAATTGGGTATATGGACTGGAAAAAACAAGGATTTGATTGGATATATTTATTCGGAGCTTAAAGAAGGTTTTGAATATATTAGGGACAACCAGAACCCTGAGACAATAAAAAATTTTTTCGAGCAATCCTATATTTTTTTAAATTCCCAGGAGATAGATCGCGAAAAGGATTTATCACATCCACATTACACCAATGAGGAACTTTATATACCGATCATTCTAAAATCTGCTACTTCTCGATTAATTGCACGTTCAGTAATCAACGCTCCTGAGGATAAAAACTTTGAAAGCCGAACATTCTGTTATGGAATCTATAACCAGTTGGCTGATGATTTTGCCGATATGTTTGATGATATGGAGCACGGCATGGTAACACCGTATACTTATTATTTGAAATATCATGATAAGCGTACGGATCTTATAAACCCTTTCGAATTATACTGGACAGTCATCTCTCATTTGATCCATAATGTGTATCACTCCGATATCGAGACCTGTGAAGTAATTTTGGACCGTGCCATTAACGGTCTGAAACGTTTTAAAGCTCGCATGGGAGAGAGTAAATACAACGAAGTTATGGGAGTATTCTCATCTGGCAATCCCAATTTTAATCGTGTCATCCAAAAGATGGTTCAAAAAGCGGATGATGTTGATTTTTTTGATAAATTGCTTCGTGACCATATCATTTCCAATCTAAGGAATGAACGGAAGGAGGAGGAAGATTTTCTAAATACTATCGAAACGGCACGAAATCAAATAGATAATATTTTAAAGATTCCAAAAGACGATCATTTACCTTTGAATGAGCCAATAACCGATGCAGCCAATTACTTACTTGAAGGTGACGGAAAGCGATTGCGACCAATCATAACTTGGGTCATGGCAACCGATGGATATGGAATGGAAAGTACCTTAATTCTACCACTATTGAGATCATTGGAATATATGCACACTGCATCGCTAATTTTTGATGATTTACCATCCCAAGATAATGCGTCCATTAGAAGGGGGCGTACAACTCTCCATCAATTGTATAACATTGCAACAGCTGAATTGACAGGTCTATTTCTGACCCAAAAGGCTATAGAGGAACAAGCATCACTTGATCAGTTCGATTCGAAAGCCGTGCTTAACTTGATTCGATATTCGGCCAAAACAGCAGCGGATATGTGTAAGGGCCAAGTGATGGACTTGGATTCTAAAGGGAAACAATTGACATTGGAGCAGTTGAACTTGATGTGCTTTTACAAAACCGGGTTAGGATTCGAGGCTCCCCTCATAATGCCTGCTATTCTCGCGAATGCAGATGAATTAGAAATTCAATCTTTGAAAATATTCGCTAAACATGCGGGCATTGCGTTTCAGATTAAAGATGATTTACTGGATGTTGAGGGTGAAGTAGGTTTACTTGGTAAACCCGTTGGAAAAGATATTGAAAACAACAATTCAACTTTTGTATCCATCCTCGGGCAGGAGGGTGCTAAAAAAGCGATGTGGGAACATTATTGTCTTGCAATAGAGACGTTGCAGAACGTACCACGCAATACAGTTTTTTTAAAACATTTATTGAATTATCTAGTAAATCGGGAACATTAAAACTTATAATACATGGAGCCACAGGGTCAGACCCTGTGGTTTCTAGTGAAAGGATATGATAATTATGAATGGTAAAAATAGAGCAGATGTAAAAATAGGAGCACATGTCAAAATAGTTCTAAAGGCAGACCAGAGAACAGGAAAGCTTACAGAGGGAATAGTAGCCAAATTGCTGACGAATAGCCCTACACATCCCCATGGGATTAAAGTGATGCTAGAAGACGGACAGGTTGGAAGAGTGCAGGAAATTTTGTAGATAGGAATTTACGTACAAAATATTAATTATTTGATTTATCTAAAAATTCAAAAGGGTCAAAAATTGTGATAAAATTCATTATGTTGGTAGGGATAATGCGGATTAATTAATTTTTTATCTTTATACTACTAACTCCATAAAATAGTACAAATAAGTGGACGGAAAATCTGCTTAACAAAAAAGGGGAAGTATTAGTATGAGGATAATAAAATTTTTAAAAGAATATTTTAAGTCTCCGAGAATTGTAGGAGCAGTCGCACCTAGCTCAGAGCGACTGGCAGAGAAAATGATTTCTAATATTGATTTTGAAAAAGCAAATTACATCATTGAGTATGGACCAGGTACAGGAGTTTTTACAGACAAGCTTGTAAAAAGAAAAAGGCAGGATGCAATTCTACTGTTAGTAGAATGTAATAAGGAGTTTTGTAGACAACTGAAGGAAAGATACAAGGGATATGATAATATTATTTTAATTAACGATTCTGCTGAAAATGTAGATAAATATTTGATAGATTGCAATATTGAGAAGGTAGACTATGTTGTTTCAGGGTTGCCCTTTGCGAGCCTGCCTAAAAATGTATCTAATAAAATTTTAAAGAAAACAATAAGCATATTAAAGAAGGACGGACTGTTTATAACCTTTCAGTATACACTTCTGAAAAGAGAATTTATTGCGGGCTATTTTACGAAAATAGCTACAGAAAGAGTGGTGCTTAATGTTCCACCAGCTTATGTCTTAAGATGTCAAAAATTTTGAGTAGTCAACATATATAGGGTAGAAACAATGTGATTTTTGAGGTGGAAAAATGGCTCAACTATTTTCGATTGGTGAAGTATTAATTGACTTTATCCCCCATGAAAAAGGGGTTGCATTAAAGGATGTTTTATCTTTCGAGAAAAATCCGGGTGGGGCACCGGCGAATGTTGCTGCTGCAGTTTCCAAATATGGTCAGAAATCATCGGTGATTTCGAAATTAGGCAATGATGCATTTGGTGACTTTTTAGTAGAAAAGCTGATTCAGTCTGGCGTTAATACGGATTATATCCTTCGAACTGATGAAGCAAATACGGCATTAGCATTTGTTTCTTTAAAAAACAATGGTGATCGTGATTTTTCTTTTTACCGTAATCCATCTGCTGACTTGCTTTTAGAAGTGGATGAGGTGGATGAAAATATCTTTGAAACAGGGGATTATCTTCATTTTTGCTCCGTTGATCTCGTCGAGTCCCCAATGAAACATGCGCATCAAAAAGCGATTGAAGTCGTGAAATCGAAGCAAGGTATTATTAGCTTTGATCCCAATGTACGACTGCCTTTGTGGAAAGATGTGCAAGATTGCCGCAAAACCATCTTAGAATTTATTCCGTTTGCCCACATTGTGAAGATATCTGATGATGAACTTGAGTTCATAACCGGTATTTCTGATGAAAAAGAAGCTTTAAGATCATTGTTTCAAGGTGATATCGAGGTCGTCATTTATACCAAGGGGTCGAAAGGTGCTTCTGTTTTAACAAGAAATTCTGAGTCTTATAATCGTGGATTCAAAGTAAATGTAGTCGATACGACAGGTGCTGGGGATGCATTCATTGGTGCTTTTTTATCTGTCTTATTAAAAAATAAAGTAAGTAAGTCCAAACTTAAGACTTTTGTAGTAGAACATGCTAATGAATTGCTTACATTTGCCAACGCTTGTGGTGCTTTAACTACTATGAAAAAAGGCGGAATAAGCGCCTTACCGACTTTAGGAGAAATTGAATCATTTTTGCATGCAGAACACAATGAAAAAAATTGAGTGTAATTTTAAAAAAAGGGAACTAAAGTCTCCCTTTTTTTGTTTTTTAGAATATACAGGTAACTATATACAAAGAATACAACCATATATGATAATTTTTTAAACCCAAGGGGGCTATCATGAAGGCTGTTACATACCAAGGAAAAAATGAGGTTGCCGTAAAGGATATAGAAGAACCAAGAATACAGGACCGCGAGGATGTCGTTATAAAGGTGACTTCAACAGCAATATGTGGATCAGATCTTCACTTATATCAAGGAAATTTCCCGTTACCGATTGGTTATGTTATAGGGCATGAACCTATGGGGATTGTTGAAGAAGTAGGGCCTGATGTGACGGAAGTAAAAAAAGGAGATCGTGTTGTCATACCTTTTACCGTAGCATGTGGAAAATGTCATTACTGCGAGCATGATTTAGAAAGTCAGTGTGATAATTCTAACCCGCATTATGATTCAGGAGGGTACTTTGGTTACTCTGAAAAATTCGGGAATTATCCTGGGGGACAAGCAGAATATTTAAGAGTCCCATTTGGAAATTATACTCCCTTTGTTATTCCGAAGGATTGTGAATTAGAGGATGAATCTCTCCTTTTCTTATCTGATGTTCTTCCTACTGCCTATTGGAGTGTCGATAATGCAGAGGTAAAAAAAGGAGATACTGTTGTTATATTAGGCAGCGGTCCGATTGGATTAATGGCTCAACAGTTTGCTTGGGCAAAGGGCGCTGAGCGAGTAATTGCTGTGGATTACATTCAAAATCGGCTTGATCACTCCAAAAAGATGAATAAGACGGAAATATTTAATTTTACTGAATACGATGACATGGGGGAAACCATAAAGGAGTTAACAAAAGGAGGGGCAGATGTTGTCATTGATTGTGTAGGAATGGATGGCAAAAAGTCTCCACTTGAATGGGTCGAACAGAAGTTAAAGCTTCAAGGTGGAACATTAGGCCCGATTCAAATTGCTACGAAAGCGGTTCGAAAGGGTGGAACATTACAAATTACGGGGGTTTATGGTGGTTTATACAATATGTTCCCGTTAGGTCCATTTTTCACAAGGAACATAACAATAAAAATGGGCCAAGCACCTGCCCGGCATTACATGCCGTACCTGTATGACAAAATTAAAAGTGGAGACATTGATCCTACAAAAATCATTACACACAAAATTCCAATAGAAGAAGCTGCTCATGGGTATAAGATATTTAATGATAAGGATGATAATTGTATAAAGGTTGTATTAAAACCTTGATCTATTTTAAAAAATGGGACCAATGAGGTCTCTTTTTTATTTGAACAAAACAATATTAAAATACTTATAAAATTATATTGAAATAAGTGTATAATCGAATTTGATAACAATTTAAGAAGAGGGAGTTTCGATGAAAAAATTTAATACAATAAGAATAAAACTTATTTTAGCTTTTTCAATAATATTAATAGTACCAGCTTTAAGCATTGGTATATTTTCTTATTTAACGGCTAAGGATGCTGTTGAACATGAAATAATGGACGGAATTGATGAAAATATTAATCTATTAAATCTTTCTATAAACAATGCGATAGAGCCTAAATTACAGAATATTGATGTTTTTTATCAACATATTACTTCAGATTGGTATAAAGGTGAAAGTAGCCCTGAATTACGGAAAGAATTCTCCCAGTATGCAAATCTGCATCCTGAAATACAAAGTATATATATTGGAACAACAACGGGGTTATTTATTCGAGAACCATACATGAAAATGGCCCCTGACTATGATCCAAGAGTTAGAGATTGGTATAAAGAATCAATGGAGAACAAAGGTGAAACAATTATTTCGCCTCCTTATGTTTCAGCTAGTACAGGGAAAATGGTTATAACTATTTCACGTGCAAGTAAAGATAATTCAGGCGTAATTGGAATTGATGTTTTATTAGATTCACTCCAAGATATATCGAATCAAGTAAAGATTGGTGACAAGGGATATGCCATTTTGTTAGATAAAGATAGAAAATTTATTGCCCACCCTACTATGGATGGAGGAACTGAGGCAAAAGAAGAATTTTATAAAAAGATGTATGAACAAGATACAGACACCTTCAATTATAACCTAGAGGGTAATGAAAAAATAATGAAGTACATAACCAATGATTTAACTGGATGGAAAATAGGAGGAACAGTCGTTTCAGAAGAAATTAGCGATGCGGCTGCCCCTATTTTTAAGAACACATTATTAACGATTGCTGTAGCCTTGATTTTGGGAGTGATTCTAATCTTATTTATTATTAGATCCATTATTAGCCCAATTAAACAATTAAAAGACAAAGCGGTTACGGTTAGTAACGGTGACTTAACAGAGACGATCGAGATCAATACTAAAGATGAAATTGGTGATTTAGCGTATGCTTTTAACGATATGGCACAAAAGCTTCGCGAGGTCATCGAACAGATTAATAGTAGTGCTGAACATGTAGCAGCCTCGTCCCAACAATTACAGGCAACAAGCGAGCAGGCAACAAGAGCTACAGAACAAATTGCAGCTGCTATTCAAGAAGTGGCAAGTGGAAGTGAAACCCAAGTTGCAAGCTCACGGCAAAGCGCTATCGCGATGGAGGAAGTATCAAGTGGAATCCAAAGAATTGCTGAGTCCTCTACCACAGTTAAGGATTCTGTTCATGAGACTAAAAGTTTATCTGAACAAGGATATCAATCACTACAAGATGCGATTCAGCAAATGGATTCTATTGAAAAAGGGACAAAAGCTACAACAATAGCTATCAGGAAATTGAGTGAGCGTTCAAAAGAAATTAGTAATATCATTGATATCATTACCAATATTGCTGACCAAACAAATTTACTTTCTCTAAATGCAGCCATCGAAGCGGCACGCGCTGGTGAACATGGAAAAGGATTTTCCGTTGTAGCCGAAGAAGTTAGAAAGTTGGCAGAACAATCACGGACTTCGGCCAATCAAATTGTTACCTTAATTGAAGAGATTCAAAAGGATACAGAAATTGCTAATAAAGAAATGGATGGAAATATCAAAGAAGTAGACTTGGGTAAGAATGTCATTCAAAAAACTAGAGAGGCTTTCCACCTTGTAATGAATGCTGTTAGACAAGTTGATGCTCAAATCCAAGAGGTATCAGCTACAACAGAGCAAATATCTGCAAATACTGAAGAGGTCACTGCTTCTGTTGAAGAATTAGCCCACATAGCAAAAGCAGCTTCAGAGGAATCACAAAATGTGGCATCTTCCTCAGAAGAACAATTAGCCTCAATGGAGGAAATCACTGCGTCTAGTGAAGCGTTAAGTAAGTTAGCTCAAGAACTTCAGGAATTGGTTTCTAAGTTTAAAGTTTAATAATCAACTAACAAATAAATAAAAGACCGATTGGAGCATCTAAGTGTTTTTTGTTCTGGTCGGTTTTTTTCTATTGGAAGATTGTGGACTTGTATGTTAAATTGCCCTTAAGCTATTTGTATTAAAGTGAATGAGGTGAAGTTATAATACATATTCTTAATCTTAAGTAGCCGAAAATGGGGGGAAGCCAATGAGGAAGATTATCTTAACAACAGAGAGCGGGGCTGATTTACCAAGAGATTTAGCTGAAAAACATGGTGTTCAAGTGGTTCCGATGCACGTTATCATGGAGGCAATAGATTATTTAGATGGTTCATTGCCTGTAAAGGATATTTTTGAATATTATGATCGAACAAAAAAAATACCCTCTACATCAGCAACGAATGCCCATGAGTATCATGAGTTTTTTTCGAAGATTAGAAATGATTCTCCAGATTGCATCATTATTCATATTGGCTATACATCAAAGGCGTCTTCTTCCTTCCAAAATGCTATGATTGCAGCGGAAGATATTGAGGACCTGTTTCTAATTGATGCCTTGAATGTTACGGGCGGATTAACTGCCATCGTGATGGATGCTGTTACATTGTTGGAGAAAAATCCTACAATTGAACCCGCTCATTTTATTGAAAAAATAGAGTCAAAGGTTCCTAAATCCAGACTGGCTTTCGTTCCAGGCAGTTTGGAATTTTTAAGAGCGGGTGGACGAGTTAGTAATATTGCTTATCTTGGAGGAGCTTTGTTAAAAATAAAGCCGTGTATCGAATTAATTGAAGGAAAGCTTATTTCAACGAAAAAATATCGTGGAAAAATGAGCGCGGTTGCAGAGCAACTCATGCGGGATTATTTAAATAATTACAATATTGATAGAGAACAACTTTATTTTATTTACTCCGTTGGACTCGATGACAGTATCAAAGAGCGCATGGATGCAATTGCTAAAAAAACTGGATTTAAAAATATTACTTGGATTCAAGCCGGAGCTATGATTTCAACTCATGCGGGTCCAGGAGGTTTTGGCATTGCAGGGCTTGAGTCATAGAAGAGGGACATAGTTTCCGACCCTGTGGCTTAAAATAAGTGTATAATTAATTAATAATAAAGTGAACATGGGGGTAAAACGATGAAAAGAAATAAGCTAGTAGTTGTAGGGGTGGGTCATGTTGGCTCTTATGTTCTTGCAGATGCCATGAAATTAGGACTTTTTGCCGAAATTGCTGTGATTGATATAAAAAAGGATGTTGCTTTAGGTGAAGCTCTTGACCAGGAACATGCAACAGCTCTTACATATATGTCAAATACAACTGTGCGTGCTGGTGATTATTCAGAATGCGCGGATGCAGATGTGATTATTTGCGCTGCAGGACCAAGTGTGATCCCAAACGATAAAGATGCGATGCCGGATAGAGCCCAATTAGCTGGCATCAATGCAGAGGTCATTCGTAAAGTTATGACGGGAATTACGAAATATACGAAAGATGCCATTATTATTATGATTACCAATCCTTTAGATACTATGGTATACATAGCTGAAAATGAGTTTGGTTATCCGAAGGGACGTATATTTGGGACAGGAACGATGCTTGATTCAGCACGTCTTCGTAAAGTAATTGCTACTAATTATAACATCGATCCAAAAAGTGTCACAGGTTATATGATGGGGGAACACGGACATACAGCGTTCCCGGTATTAAGTCGCTTAAATATACAAGGATTCGGTGAAAAAGAATTAGACCGGGTTTTTCAAGGGAAAGAATTATTAAGTCGGGAAGGTATTAAAAAAGGGGTCGTAAAGGCAGCCTTTGATGTGTTAAATGGGAAAGGTTGGACAAACGCCGGTGTTGCTCAAGCTGCAGTTACATTAGCAAAGGCGGTTATGCTAGATGAACGCAGTGTATATCCGGTATCCACAACATTACATGGCCAATATGGATACGAAGGGGATGTAGCGTTAAGCATGCCTTGTATCGTCGGGAGAAATGGAGTAGAACAACAATTAGAAATTGCTCTCGATGCCCAGGAACTTGAATGGCTGCATCTATCAGCAGAATATATAAAAGAAGCGATAAAGGTTGCAGGAACTGGCAGGAATTCATAATTATAGAGGAGAAGGGACTGTTTAAGATTCAGTCCCTTTTAATATTAGATCAACAGATACTTTTATATCGATGACCGGGGATTTAACCATTTCAGCAAATTTAGGTTCAATTTTTTCCCATGTTTTCGGATGATCTTTTTCGAATATACTTTTGAGATCTAATATATCTTCACCCGTTTTTTTATAAATGGCGGCTAATTTCTCGTTAACATCCGTTGACAATATTTCAGTAAACTTATTTTCTAACTTATTTAATGTAGTATTCCTTTGAATACTACCATCTCCACAAGTGTATTCAGCTAAATAACCTTTAGCTTGCAAATAACCCCCGATGATAAGAACTCCATTCTTTACCTTAGGTTGTAAACTAGATTCTATATGAATCAAATCCATACTCACGGAACCCTTTTCAGATTGCGGACAATCCATATGTAAACTGCCTGCCCCTATCTTTTCTTTCAGATAGGCTACGATGATAGTCTCACGTTCACTTAAATTACCTACTATTTTTCCTTCTTTTAAAATAGATGTTCCATTAACCTTTATTTTGTTTTTATTTTTTTCCACTTCAATATTAGGAATAAATTCAATATTATTTTCATGAATGGCCCTGGAAATGGATCCGATATCTGTTGTTATTGTTCTTCCTGTTTCTTTTGTTAATGTGATCAGCTCTTTAATATACTCCGAAACAAAACGTTGATCCATTTGTTTTACGTTAATTAATTCTATTGGTTTTTCCGTCAACACGACAGGTGTTGTTCTTCTCATATCCGGATCTCTTAGAAAGTGGCTAATAATACCGGAAATCCCCTCCTCTGCTTGCTTTGTCCCTATGATTAAAACTTGGATATTAGAATAAAAAGGTTCACCGTTCACCTTCGTTTGCACAGAATGAAGTGGTACTTCGATAGATGGGTAATTTACTTTTTCAATTGTTATTTTTGCCTCGTTTCCATCGCCCTGAGGTTTACTGGTACCATCTCCACTATGTAAATTTAAGCTTTCAAGTCCAACGATGTACCCATCAT
>JAENZK010000144.1 GCA_016841285.1 Guptibacillus hwajinpoensis
CATGACGACGTTCAATCTGGAGAAACTTTGGTTAACCACCGTGTGTTTGGCTGGCATATTAATGAATTTGAGCAAGCAGTTACGGTAGGAATTACGATTGAAAATCTGTCCTCTACCAATGAAATAGAGGTAGTTGATTTAAAAGGTACGAATCGTAAAACGGCAAATGGCTGGGTGAATTACGATGTAGGCCTACCGCTTGTTGAAAATGCATTAAGTGGAAAAGTCATGAGTGTTCAAATGGACAGTCCTGTTGTAAAAGCGGGACAAAGTTCTTTAATGAAATCATTTGATGTTCTAACAGGAAATACACTTGGCTTCCAATATGATTTTACAGTGAAGAAAAAATCAGGCACAGGAGAATTGAAATATAAAATCCGGACCGTTTTAAGTAAAGATGGCTCTGATTTAGCAATGATTAAGTCTGAGCCGGTTGAGATTGACCAAACCGCTAAACATCCACGTGGCGTATGGAGCAGCTCTCAACTGTCTACTGAATTGCCGCCGTACGAAGTCGGAACTGAAGAAACAGCTTACCAAATTTCAAATGGGGTAACAGACAATTTGATGTCGCAAGAAAATGGTCTTGGCGATAAAGAACAAATGATAAAAAATCCTGGTCATTTCGGAGCATCTTATCTTGTGAAGATCCCAATCATGAATAAAACCGGAGGATCAAAGACTGTTAGAGTTAGCGTAGGTGCCCGTGGTGGGATTTACAATGGAGCAGTTAAAGTGGATGGCAAAGTCTACTTAATCCCAACTCTCAAACCGATGGCTGAATTGGCTACGATCATTGATTATGTTTCTGAAAAAGAAAATGGATTGATTGAACTTGAAATCATGCATGCGGGCGGTTCAGCATTGCCACTTGCGATTGATTTAGTTACGGTTGAAGAGGAACTGAGTAAGTTAGAGGAAACACAAGAACTAGAGGATGTTCAAGATCCCGAGAATAGTGTTCTAGATTCACAAAAGTTAGTAGAGTCACAAGATGTGAACGATGTACAGGTACCGCAGGAAGTACAAAAAAATGTGCAATAGTGTGTAGTTCTGCTAGATATTTCTAAACTTGATAATGTAAAAGTGCCTTGATATAATTAAAAGTAATCCACCTATACCGATAAAGGTCAGGGTGGGTTACTTTTTCCATTGTAGAATGAACACAATTTAACACATGGCTCCGTAGCTCAGCGGATAGAGCGTCGGTTTCCTAAACCGTGCGTCGGAGGTTCGATTCCTCTCGGGGCCGCTACCCAAACCCTTGCCTAGCAGGGGTTTTCTTATTGATAAAAAGTAAACTAAATAAAACTAATTAAACTGAATTTCCTTTAAAAGATCAATAATACTTATTCAATTGTTGATACTAGTATTAATAATTATCTTTTTTGGAGGAAATAAGATTGAAATCAAATCAACAAGAAAACTTCATTAGTTTGATTAAAAAAGGAAATAGGTCATCATTTGTGGCAATGATTGGTAATGCCGTTATTGCTGCAGCTAAATTTATTGCTGGAGCCGTAAGTGGAAGTGGTGCGATCTTTGCTTCAGCTATGCACTCGTTGGCGGATGCTGTTAACCAAGGCTTTGTTTTTATAGGAAGTATATTATCTGAAAAAAAACCAACACGGCGCTTTCCAACAGGTTTTGGCCGCGTGATAAATATTTTTTGTATGATAGCTGTTATTGTTGTAACGATTATGGCCTATGAAACGATCCGTGAGGGCTGGCATTTACTACAGCATCCGAAGGCATTTAGTGGTGGTTTTTGGCTTAACATTCTTGTACTATTACTAAACCTACTTATTGATGGTTCGATTTTAATAAAAGCTATGAGAGAAATAAATAGAGAAGCTAGGGCTTCAAATAAAGGTTTTCAAATTGTTATTGGTGCATTTACAAATGTTAGTCGGGCTGCCCCACCAACTCGACTTGTTTTTTATGAAGATCTTGTTGCTGTGACCGGTGCTAGTTTAGCGTTAATCGCTGTAGTGATTACAACACTTACGAAATTTCAATTATTAGACGGATTAACTACAATAATCATTGGGTTATTAATGATTGGTGTTGCCTATCGAGTTGGATATGATAATATGGTTGGGTTAATTGGTGTTGCGGCGCCGATAGATATAGAACAAAGGGTTGCAAGTATTATTTTAAATGATGAAGATGTGACCGATATTAATAAAATTCGAATTTTACAAGAAGGTCGGTATTATCACGTGGAGGCACTTATTGAACTACGTAAGGGCTTAACATTAGCAGATGCTGACGACATTAAATTTAGGGTTCAGGATAAGCTTATAGCCGATCCTGATATTACAGATGTAGGAATTGGAATTATTGAAGATAATGGTATAAAAGATTGGACTCCCAAGAGTCTTGGAGAGTTGGTATAACTGTTACGTCATTCTTAAAAAATGGCGTAATTTTTTTTAGATGAATTGTTGCCTTAAGGAAAAAATGTTGCTGTAGACACACTCGATTTTGGTATGCCATACTCAAAAAGGGATATTTATTTTACTTTTGTGGGTGATTCTTAGTGGAGTTTTATGATAATCTCAAGGCCGGTGAGAAAGGGGCTTGGCTTAGTATTCTCACCTATATATTTTTATCTGTATCTAAATTGTTGTTTGGTTTTTTTGGTAATTCAGAAGCATTACTTGCTGATGGCTTAAATAATTCAACAGATGTCATTGCCTCCATAGCAGTTTTAGTTGGGTTGAAAATAGCCAGAAAACCTCCTGACAAAAATCATCAGTATGGTCATTTTCGTGCTGAAACAATTGCATCGCTAATAGCGGCATTTATTATGATTTCGGTAGGTATCCAAGTCATCATTGAAGGTGTAAAAAGTCTAGCTAATGAAGGAAATATTATTCCAGATATGTTTACTGGATGGGTGGCCTTAATCAGTTCGATCATCATGTTCTTCGTTTATTTTTATAATATAAACCTAGCTAAAAAAATCAATAGTCAATCTATCAAAGCCGCTGCAAAGGACAACCTATCTGACTCCCTTGTTAGTATTGGTGCGTTTATTGGTATTTCAGGATCACAATTTGGCTTTTATTGGTTAGATACGGTGACCGCCATTATTGTAGGAATCATTATCATTAAAACGGCAATCGAAATATTTAAGGAAGCTGTACTTGAACTTACTGACGGCTTTGAAATTGAGGAATTAGAGCAAATAAGGAATACCGTTAGTAATAATCCAGATATTAAAACAGTCAAAAGTATTAAAGCCAGAATGCATGGAAATCAAACATTTGTTGATATTACGATTGTGACAGACGATACTCTAAATGTTTTTGAAAGTCATCAAATTACCGTAGAAATAGAGAAAAGTCTTATGGAGAAACACCAAATAAGAAATGCCCATATTCATATTGAGCCGCATTAAAGTTTTATTGTTAAAGTTGAGGTAGCGTTCCTAATAATAGGAACGTTTTTTAGTAATTGTGAAGATTTCAAGGCATTTCCCTTGTAAGCAGTGTGAAGCTGTCCAGTGTAAATTATAATGAAACTAACAGCGGATTAGATTCTGCTTTTTACTAGGGAGGGTTAAGAAAATATGAATATTGAGTTTTTAAGAAGTATTCCTTTCTTCCATAATGTTTCTGAAAATATTATAAGTACTTTAAGTTTAAAGGTGAAAACAGCAACATATAAAAAAGGAGAGATCATATTTTCTGAATCTGATGAATCAAAAGCAATATATTTTGTTAAAAGCGGAACCGTCAAAATAAAGAAAGTTAACCATCATGGGAAAGAGTTAGTTGTTTGCATTAAACGGCCCGGGAATCTTTTTGCGGAGGTATCTGTGTTCAGTGAACCTGGCTCCACGTATCCAGGAACAGCGCAAACATTAGCAGATACTGAGGTATTGTATTTGCTTGCTTCCGATGTAGAGGAACTAATGGGAACGGATCCAAGCTTTTCCGTTGAAATGATTCGCTTTATGGCGGGACAAATACATTCATTTTCAAATATATTAGGGGATGTAGCGCTACTTGATGTCTATACAAAAACGGTTAAAACAATTGAAAGACTAGCGAATGACTTTGGAAAAAGAACAAAATGTGGTGTAAAAATTGAACTCCCGCTAACAATACGGGAACTAGCCAATATTATTGGGTCAACTCGTGAAAGTGTAAATCGGGTCATCGTGAAGTTAAAGGACCAGGGGTCGATTACTTTTGATGATAAAAATATTGTGATTACGAATAGATGTGATTTTTGCAAGCGATTTGCGGAAACGGCAAGTTCCGTAAATTATTAAAACCGTCTAATAACGCGTAATAATCGACAATAACCAATGATAAAAGCTAAAAACTTCTAGCACGAACCGACGACCTTTTTACTAGAGGAATATTATCCTTAAGTAGAGGTGAATGGTATGTATAAGACGATTACTTTACGAGTTTCCGAGGAGGAAATGAAAAAAATTGAAAGTTTGAGAGAGCAGCATTTTCAACAGTTTCAGGCACCCATCAGTCAAAGTCAACTCATTAGAAATTTAATTCATGAAAAGTGTATAGAGCAACCAGAAAATAAAGAAGTAATAAAAAAAGAAATAAAGCAAAAGGAAGATTTATTTACTGAAAAAGAAATCGCCCACAAAAGAGACATCACGATTGTTGATCGGTTAAGGGAACGAAGATGGGGTCGGGCAAAGGATTAAAACTAAATTTCATGAACTGTCTTTATGGCAGTTCTTTTTTTCTTTGTCAAAATTATCTCTTCCTTGCATATATTAGTGTAGATGTCTAGGTGAGGGGGATGAGACACGAATGTATTTTCGGCAAATAAATTATATAGTGCAGCCCGGAGAGTCCTTATCTTCAATTGCACAAAAGTTTAACACGACAGTTGAAAGTATTAAGGATGAAAATCGTTTAACGTCAAATGTCATTTATATTGGTCAACCATTAACCGTTTCTTCCAATTCAGAAAAAACGGTATACAATGTTCAGCCCGGTGATAGCTTGTACACGATTGCCACTAGATTTGGCCTTGCTATTGAAGAGTTAAAAAGAATGAACCGTTTAGAGGATAATACTATTTATGCTAACCAACAACTTGTTATTCCTGAGGAAATTAATGTGGATTACTATATGGTTCAGGAAGGAGATTCGTTATATTCACTTTCTAAGCGGTTTGAAACGACTGTAGATCAGCTTAAAACAATGAACAACCTACGGTCAAACATTATTTATATTGGGCAAAGGCTCAAAATTTCAGAGGAATTCGAAAGACAAACGGAATACACCGTTAAATCTGGTGATTCGTTGTTCAGTATTGCTAATCGATACAATACGACAGTTGAGAGTATAATAGCCCTTAATAATTTAGAAAAAATGGATTTGGATATTGGGCAAAAGCTGACGATCCCTGTTTTTTCAGAAGTGGTTGTTAATGTCGATGTAGCTAATGTCAGAGAAAGACCGGGGGCAACCTACAATGTTTTGGCACAAATGGCCCGAGGGGCTAGACTGCCACTGTTAGGTGTTCAAGGGGATTGGTATAGAGTGGCATTATTTAATGGTAACCCTGGTTGGATTTCAAAAACAGTGACAACATTACGTGCCTATGATGGTTCGGAACCTATTGTTCAGATTTTAGGCTACTATACATTGGAAGAAGGACCAACGCTTCCAAGCTCCTATCAGTCATTTGTTACTAATATAGAACAAATATCACAGGCAGGTTTGTTCATGTTTAGGATCAGTAAAGATAATCCAACCACAATTGATAAGTTTGGTGAATTTACCGATGACGAGGTTCGGGCGTTAGTTACGATTGGTCACCGCCATAATGTGAAAATGCTCGCCACAGTCCATAACCTTTTATATGATGAAGGGGTGGAGCTTGCCAAACGCGTGATCCACGAACTTGTCTCTTCAGAACAAAATATGAATGCTTTTGCATCGAATTTAGCTCAACTTGTCGAGCGTTATGGATTAGATGGTGTCGACATTGATATTGAAGATGTGTTAGAGGAAGACAGAAATCGTTTGACACAGCTGTATCGCGTGATTGGTCGTGTATTCAATGAGCGGGGGTACTTCTTCTCTACCGCTGTACCATCCAAAACAGGACCTAATGATCCGAGTGTTTTTGCGAAACCGTTTGATTATCCGAATATTCACCAGCCTACAGATCAGTTTGTTATCATGCTTTATAATGAGCATGGCTGGCCTGGCAGCGGCCCGGGACCGGTTGTTTCCATTGGTCGGATGGAAACTGTTTTACGATATGCGATGACAGTTATGCCAAAAGAAAAGATTATTGCAGCTGTTTCGGTATTCGGTTTTGATTTTAATCTGAAAACAGATCGTGCTTCGTATGTAACTTATGATATGGCGGTCAAGTTAGCTAAGAAGTACAATAAGGAAATTACTTTTGATAAAGAAACGCAAACTCCAATGTTCGCTTACACTGATGAAAATGGTGTTAACCATGAAGTATGGTTTGAAGACCGTGCAAGTATCCTAGCAAAAGCCCGTTTAGCAAACCGATTAGGAATTCGAGGCTTAGCTCTTTGGAGATTAGGAATGGAAGACCCGGCAATTTGGACGATGCTTCGGGATGATGCTGTTGTTAGAAAACATGGGCTCGAACGATAATTTAACTTCATTAAGTGGCGAGATGAATGCAAATTGGTATTTTAATTCAGTGGGGGTACAAACCACTGCTGAATAAAGTTAAAGCCTCTGGAGGATGCCTCAGATTTTCAAAGGTAGTTTTTCGAGCGAGCTCGAAAAAATCTGGGCGCAAATACGCCAAGGCGCATTTGATTACAATGATAAGCAAATTGAAAAACTGTTGGCATATGTTGCTTGCAGTTTTTTTGTTTTTTTAAAAGTTCCTATATAATAGTGGAAGATGTTGTGTACGTAAAGGGGAAATCTTTATGAATAACCATGATGAATTATTTATGAGGGCAGCGATAGAAGAAGCAAAAAAGGCAGAAGCAATTGGTGAAGTTCCAATTGGGGCTGTTATTGTCAAAGATGGAGAAATCATCTCATCCGCTTATAATTTAAGGGAAACCGAGCAAAGATCGATTGCCCATGCGGAACTGTTAGTAATCGATGATGCCTGTAAAAAACTAGGGACATGGCGGCTTTCTGAGACAACCTTATACGTTACATTGGAGCCGTGCCCAATGTGTGCTGGGGCGATTGTTTTATCGAGAGTCGACCGAGTTGTATATGGAGCGAATGATCCGAAGGGTGGCTGTGCCGGAACGCTTATGAATATATTACAGGAGGAGCGCTTTAACCATATGGCGGAAGTGACAAGTGGTGTGTTGAAGGATGAATGCGCTTCATTACTAAGTAATTTTTTCAAAGAGCTGCGTGAAAAGAAAAAGCAGAAAAAAGGTACAAACAATTACCATCACCTATCTTATTGATTTTTTGACTAAAAGACTATATACTTAGGAAGTCGTGCTAAGCGGGGAGGTAGCGGTGCCCTGTACTCGCAATCCGCTGTAGCGAGGCCGAATCCCTTCTTGAGGTTGGTAGCCGTAAGGTCTGCCTTAAGTAAGTAGTGTTGACGTCTGGGTCCTACGCAACGGGAACCCACGAACCCTGTCAGGTCCGGAAGGAAGCAGCAGTAAGTGGATCATCCCGTGTGCCGTGGGGTTGCCTGGACCGAGCTAACTGCTTAAGTAACGCTTATGGCTGCCATATCGACGGAAGGTGCACGACACCTACATACGTTTTAAAAAACTCACCAATTGGGTGAGTTTTTTTCTTTAATCAGTTATAATTATTTAGTACATATACAAAAATGAAGTAAAGGGAGGCATGGGAGATGGCTTATCAAGCGTTGTATCGTGTTTGGAGACCACAAACTTTTCATGATGTTGTCGGTCAGGAGCATATCACTAGAACATTGCAGAATGCTTTAATACAAGAAAAATTTTCCCATGCCTATTTATTTTCCGGTCCACGTGGAACGGGAAAAACGAGTGCGGCTAAGATTTTGGCGAAGGCAGTTAACTGTGAGCGGGCCCCTGTAAGTGAACCTTGTAATGAATGTGATGCTTGCCGTGGAATCACAAACGGCTCAATATCGGATGTCATTGAAATTGATGCTGCCTCAAACAATGGTGTCGAAGAAATTCGTGATATAAGAGATAAGGTTAAATACGCACCAAGCTCTGTCCGCTATAAGGTATATATTATTGATGAGGTTCATATGCTTTCTATTGGCGCCTTTAATGCACTACTCAAAACATTAGAAGAGCCACCGAAACATGTCATTTTTATTTTAGCAACAACTGAACCACATAAAATTCCACTCACGATTATTTCTCGTTGTCAGCGTTTTGAATTCAAACGAATTCCGCCTCGAGCAATGGTCGAGCGTATGAAGGAAATTACCGATTCAAATAATATTGAGACAGAAGAGCAAGCCCTGCCATTAATCGCCAAGGCTGCTGAAGGTGGAATGCGTGATGCATTAAGCCTTCTCGATCAGGCAATCTCATTTAGTGGTGAGCGGGTAACGGTTGAGGATGTTCTTTCGATCACAGGGGCTGTATCCCAGCAATTTTTAGTGGAAACAGCCGGAAGTTTGTTAAATAGGGATGTTGTAGAGGCGCTACATACGGTAGATAAGCTTATAAGACTAGGCAAAGAACCGACTCGTTTTATTGAGGACCTAATTTTTTACTTTAGAGATATGCTTTTATATCAAACCGCACCGAACTTAGAAGGAATGATGGAACGGGCGATTGTTGATGAAGGATTTAAGAAATTAGCCGCTGAAACATCACCAGATCAAATTTACACCATCATTAATGGGCTGAATGAAAGCCAGCAAGAAATGAAATGGACGAATCATCCGAAAATTTTCCTAGAATTAGCTTTAGTAAAAATATGTCAGCAAGGAAATGTAGGCGGAAGTAGTTCAGGCTCGAATGATCAAATCGGTGTACTGCTTGACCGAATTAATCGGTTGGAGACTGAATTAACTGAGTGGAAGAAAAATGGTCCAATGATCGATTCAGGAAGAAGCTCTGAATCAAATCAAGCTGAAAGGGAGAAGAAGCCTGTGAAAACAGGATCGCGAAACTCCAGAAAGGCAACAGGACCGGTAAAGGAAATGTTGAAAACCGCCTCAAAACAGGAACTCAGTCGGTTATCAAGTCAGTGGGGGTTATTTCTAGATAATTTAAAAAATCGGGAAATTGCTGCTCAAGCGATGATTTTAGACGCCAAAGTAGTAGCGGCATCTCAATCAGCCTTCGTTCTTGCCTTTAAACATGAATTTCACTGTCAAATGGCATCCACGAATAAACGTGATATAATTGAAAAGGTTCTCAGAGAAACAACGGGCTTAGACTTGAGAATGCTTGCGATCACTCTTGAGGAGTGGGAAACTGTTAAAGAAGAATTTATTCGTAAGCAAAAGAATGAAAATGAAGAGGAAGTACCTGAAGAAGATCCATTAATAGCAGAAGCAAAGAAATTATTTGGTTCTGATTTAATTGAAATAAAAGATTAAAAAATCACAAACACTTTAGAGGAGGTTTCACTATATGCGTGGTGGAATGGGAAATATGAATAATATGATGAAGCAAGTGCAAAAAATGCAAAAGCAAATGCAGCAGTCACAGGAAGAATTATTGGCAATGGTATTCGAAGGAACAGCTGGTGGTGGAATGGTAACTGTCACTGTTACTGGAGGAAAAACTGTTCAGGAAGTAAAAATTAAAGAAGAAGTTGTAGACCCTGAAGACATTGAAATGCTTCAAGATTTAATCTTAGCTGCAACAAACGATGCCTTAAAGAAGGTTGATGAAAAAACAAACGAAACAATGGGTAAATATACGCAAGGTTTAAATATTCCAGGTCTATTTTAATCACTATAAAAAGGCATATAATTTTGTACATTATTGTCTAGCTCCAGCGCCTATCGCCTAGCAAACTTCAGGCCTCCTCCCTACGATAAGTCAACTAAGAATTGCTAACGCAATTCAAGTTTCCTTTATCTCGAGACCGAAGCCCCTCCAGTTTTTACGGCGATGAGCAAGGCGCTTGCGCTTTTCTAAAAGAGGAGACAAAAAGAAATGCATTACCCTGAACCAATTGCAAAGCTGATTGATAGCTTTATGAAATTGCCAGGTATCGGCCCTAAAACGGCCGTTCGTCTGGCTTTTTTTGTATTAAAAATGAAAGAGGAAGATGTATTGGATTTTGGTAAAGCATTAGTAAATGCTAAAAGAAATCTAACCCATTGTTCTGTTTGCTTTAATATAACAGACCGAGATCCATGTTCCATTTGTGATGACCATTACCGGGATCGAAGTGTTATTTGTGTTGTCCAAGACCCAAAGGATGTCATTGCTATGGAAAAAATGAAGGAATACCATGGTCTTTACCATGTACTTCATGGTGCCATTTCACCAATGGATGGTGTAGGACCAGAAGATATAAAAGTAGCAGAGCTATTGAAAAGATTACAGGATGAAGAAGTAAAGGAAATTATCCTTGCCACAAACCCGAATATAGAAGGAGAAGCAACAGCTATGTATATTTCACGACTAGTCAAGCCATCGGGTATTCGCATTACTAGAATTGCCCACGGTCTGCCAGTTGGAGGGGACTTAGAATATGCTGATGAGGTCACCCTATCAAAGGCGCTAGAAGGGCGACGTGAATTATAAGGAACAGGGGGATTAGTTGATGTTTTTCCGACGCAAAGGGAAACTTCGAAGAGAGACAGATCAAAAATTGTGGGATTCTTTAAATACACTAAAAGAAGATTGGATGAGAAATAAACTTTTGGTAGAAAAAAGTGTAGATCCTAGTGTAGATTTACTAAATGACTTGAAGACTTCAGAAGCAAAATATTTTTATTTAGTAAGAGAGGCTAAAGTCCGTCATTTGTCAGCAGATAGAAAATAAAAATCCTCCTCTTTGTTCTTTTTTAACCTACCCTTTCATAGTAATGATAATAAATGGGACAAAGTATGAAAGGGGAAGGGATGATGGACATAAGCGCATTTGAACCGACAACTATTGTCGTTGTTCTAGGGGGGCTAATGGGTCTCCTATTAATATTAGGCGCCCCGATTAAGCCGATAAGAGTGGTAGGCAGCGGCCTTGTAAAAATAATGATCGGTGCTTTAGGTCTTTTTATTATAAATTCAATTGGAACTTTAATGGGCTTTCATATTCCAATTAATTTAATTACAGCCTGCATTAGTGGGTTTTTAGGGATCCCTGGTATGGCAGCATTATTAGCGATTGATCAAATTATCCTTTAATCAAGTACAAGTGGCTATAGCCATTTGTATTTTTTTGTTGTTTAGGAAATTATAAAATTCTCGACTTGTGGATAATTGTTCG
>JAENZK010000145.1 GCA_016841285.1 Guptibacillus hwajinpoensis
TTTATCTATGGCAATTCCTGAAATAAACATCCTGTCTCGCATTAGTTGAAAATCCCAACATCCGCTTAATAAAATTAATAAAATGGTCATAATGACAAAGAAAAAAAGCTTCTTAATTTGATTTCACCTTCCTTTTCACAGTATCGATAAGCACAATCAATGGGAAAATGAAAAAATACAAAAGTATAATTACCAATTGTAGTATCTTTGTAAGATAGCTGGCATGATCAATATCACTTGGATAGATTGCCACTAAAAATACTAATACCCCCACAACAATGATCCACCGGGAAAATGAGGTTTTTGAAAACAATGTGTTTAATCCAGTAGTGGCTGATAGAAAAGTGAGATGATTAAGTGAAAAAGCATTTATAATCCAAGTAGTTAAAAATACAATTTCCATCCGTTCTAAGATCGGAATTTCAACCAACCGGGCCAAATCAATGCTTGGGTATTCAATGTAGTTAATTTCAACAGGTCCAAATATTGAAATAGTAATGATAAATAATAACCCCCAAAAAATACCTAAGAATAGTAAACCTTGAAGAACTCCTTTATTAAGTGTTTTAAAATTGGGCATTAGCGGTAAAAAAAAGAAGATAACCCAACTGGCTAAATAAGGGTAAAGGGATGTGAATAATCCTTTATCAAAGACAACTTCTTTAGCAATGATGGGCTTCAAATTTGAAAAGTCTGATTTATTCATGACAAGCAAAAAAATCGTAAGCAAAGTAAGGATAAGCAATGGTTGAATCAATTCATTGAAACGGGCCAATGTCTCTTCTCTTTTTGTCACAGCATACATGACTATCAATATTTCTGATAAAATGATAATCCAACTTGGAGTATGGAATAAAATATGAACAATGATTCCATCTGTCAATAAACGTATGCCTAATCCAGTTAAAATGATAGAAATTGCAATAAGTGTGACAAATAGAAATCGGCCAGACCACTTACCGATGATTCTTTCTAAAATGACTAGTAAGGAGCAGCCGGGATAGCGTTTAGGCAGAATTAGAGACACCCTTGTAAAAAGTAGGATTAAACATATAGACAAAATAATAAATAGCCATCCGCTTTGTCCAGTATATTGATTGAGTTCTCTTGGTAAGACCGTTAATCCAACTGGTGAACTCGCTATAATAAGCCAAAAAATTTGATTTTTTGAAAAAATGAAGGATTTCTTTTCCATGCCTGCCTTACCCTCTTTTTAATGGATTCCATTTTCTTTGTTTGGCCCTATTTGATAAATAAGTTGGCCTCATTGTTCTATATCGAAGAGGAAACAAAATGAAAAGGTCAACCCAATTTCGAATTTTTGTTGGTGCAAACGGAACTAAATAAGGAACCCCAAAGCTTTTAAGACTGCTTAAGTGTACAAGAATGAGGATAAAACCTAAAACTAAACCGAATAATCCCATGAATCCGGCTCCGATAATGAGTAACAAACGAAGAAGCCGAAAGCTAAAGGCCATGGAATAGTGTGGCGTACTAAAGGAGGCCATAGCCGTAATTCCCACGACAATTAAAGTGATTGGACTGACAATATTAGCTTGAACTGCCGCGTCTCCAATTACAATTCCGCCGACAATACCCACGGTTTGCCCTAAAGGTTTCGGTAAACGGACACCAGCTTCTCTAAAAATTTCAATCATAAGTTCCATTAATAAGAGCTCCCATATGGCCGGAAAGGGAACTAGTACACGAGTATGGGCTATCGCTACAAGCAAATCAGATGGGATCAGTTCTGGATTAAAATGAATTAATGCTACATATAGTGCTGGAAGAAAGATACTTATTATCATTGCGATAAGTCGAACGATCCGTACCATTGAACTGACGTACCATTTTTCATAATAATCATCCATGTTCTGTAAACTCTCGAAAAAAGTAAATGGCGCAAGTAAGGCCATAGGAGAGTTATCTACAAATAATATGACCTTACCCGAATTAAGGGACTCAACTGCTACATCTGGACGATCTGATAAACGGACAAGAGGGAATACAGACCACATATTATCCTCCGTCCATTGTTCCAGTTCACTGGCAGAAATCATATTATCAGTCTCGATAGAAGTAAGTCTTTGTCTTACCTCCTGCAATACATCCTGATTTACAATTCCATCAATAAAAAGAATGGTTACCGTTGTTTGCGATAAAGAACCAATTTTCAAATCCTCAATTTGAAGCTTTGGGCTTTTTAAGTATTTTCGTATGATCGAAACATTAACACTTGATGATTCTATGAATCCTTCCTTCGTACCCTTGATTGTTGGTTCAATATTAGGAGATTCAGGGCTACGCTCCGGCTTTTTCTCAGCATTTAATAAACAAAAGGTATCAAGCTTTTCTAATATTAAAACAATGTATCCAGTTAGAATTCCATCAATGATTTCTTTTTTGGTTGATGAAGTTTTTAAAGGACAATATGGGAACGTTTCTACAAGAAAGGACTCTGTAATATTTCCCTCCCTTCCCATTTTGAGTAATTGTGGAAATATATTTTCATTAATCTCTTTTTCATCTGTTATTCCTTTAATGAAAAGAAGGGCGCCATTCTGACCGGAAATAGTTCTAAACTTACGAACGTAAAGGTCATTGCTATTTTTAAATTCAGTTTGAATAATTATTATTTTTTCTGCGATTGTCTTCTTTAAAATAGACTTGTGCAAATTTATTGCCTCCATCAGCATAAACAGACTTATACAAGGGAATTTATATTTAGTTTGTATAGATTTGGAAGGAATTATTACTTATTTTTAGAGATTCCATTTCCTAATTCTGTTAATATTAATGTAGAACTACTATATATACATATTAAAAAATCAGATTGGAGAGGGATTAGTGTGAGGGTTACAATCAAAAATACTGAAGAGGATGGTAATATTTCATTACAAGAAAGCGGCGGTTTTGCCATTGTTACGATTAATAGACCGGACCTAAAAAATGCTTTAACAAATAGAATGTGGGTCGACCTTAAAGCGGTTGGAAAACGGATCACACAAAATCCAAAGAATAAAGTTGTGATTTTACGAGGAAGGAAGAAACTTTTTTCTTCCGGCTCAGATTTGAAACAATTTAATGAATTATCGATAGATGAAGCGAACGATGCTTTTCGAATGATGGAAGAAGCGATTTCCACATTTGAAAGAATTCCGTTACCGACGATTGGGGTTATCAATGGGCCTGCCATGGGGGCCGGTTTCCAGCTTGCCTTAGCCTGTGATATTCGCATTGGAACGACCAATACTTTAATGGGTTTTCCAGTTGGAAGATTAGGGATTACAATGAATCAAGCATTTGCGAAAAGAATTGCCGATTTAATCGGAAAAAGTAGAACAATGGACCTTGTGTATACAGGCAGACTTTTAAAACCGCAGGAATGCTATGATTTAGGCCTAATTAATTATTTATTGGACGATGATACTGACGTGAATCATTATGCCATTGAGTTGGGAAAAAAGATTATGGATCAATCTCCAGCATCTGTTTTAGCTGTCAAAAAGGCCTTGTACTTTAATAATCCAACCGTCTCTATTCCATGGGAAACTGGCCTTGGTGAAAGTGTTGATCCAGTTGATTTTCCGGAAGGAGTTCGGTCTTTCGTTGAAAAAAGAAAACCAAATTTTAAGGGAAAAGGGCACCAATAGGCTGCCCTTTTATCGATTAGGAGAAATTGCTTCTACCCGAAGATGAATGGCATACATTTCAATTTTAAAATAAGAGAGCATTGCTTCATTCACTTCTTGTTGGATCTTTTCCAAAAGTTCAACGATATTTTGTTCAAAGGAGAAATTCAGTTCAATTTCTATTGTTACGCTTTGAAAAGTGGTGAAATCGTAGTCGAGAATTTTGGCATTCTTAACGTACTTTATTTTCTTACAAGTGTATGTGATGATTTCCTTATACACTTCTTCATTTATCGTAATGGTTCCCTTAGTAAAATGAGGCTGAATAATCGTTTCCTCTCCAATAAATTTTGCTTGTTTGGAGAAAAGCTTTTTTCCTTTTTGGAGGATCTTTTTTAATTTATTGTGCTCTACTTGCATATATGGAATCGGAATCACATGCTTCCCTTGTGTATTCCGCATATAACGCGCCATATTAATTTCTTTACGCGTACGAATTTCTGATACATCAATATATGTATGAATTTTCCCCAACTTCAATTTTTCCGCTATTAAGTTAACCATCTTAACGGACGTTCCAACAATTAAAATTTTGTCTAAAGCAGTCATGCGGATCACGTTCTCCACCTCTTCGCGGTGATCTTCATAAAAGAAAGTGGCCCGCTTTACAGCTTTTATATAATTAGTTTCATACTTAGCGGAAGTTCCTGCAATCTTTTGTCCATTTACAATTAAAATACCGTCATCTATAATGGCCGGAATGTTTTGTTCATGGCAGAAATGTAAAACACTTGTACTTTTTCCGGTGCCACTTTCCCCAACTAATGCATAAACCTTCAAATGAATATCCCCCTTTTTGTGTCGATAGTGCTTACCTAATGTTTACTTTGTTTTAATTATAAAACTGATAGAATATTTATGATATAACGTTAGTTGTTTTTTCATAAAACTCTTGAAATATTTATCGTCTTAAAGTACCCTATATGGTATCAAGAGCTTATCTTATAAGTCAATATATTTTAAGTTTGATAGATGATTAATGCTGTGTTGTAATGAAAAAACAGTAAAATGGGGGCTAAGCTATGGCATATAAGTCCAATGATTCGACTGCTTTAAAACAACAACCGGATGAATTGCAAAGTTATATTAATTCTCCTGAGGAACAACGTAAGCTATATAAACGGACCTTGATCATTATAGTTATATCCCAAATCTTTGGTGGTGCAGGGTTGGCTGCAGGTATTGCAGTCGGAGCGCTCCTTGCCCAGGAAATGCTCGGCACGGATAGTCTTGCAGGAGTCCCAATTGCATTGTTCACATTGGGCTCTGCGGTCGCAGCGTTTCTCGTGGGAAGGATATCGGACCGCTTCGGACGCCGCATAGGGCTCGCTATCGGTTTCTTAACCGGAGGTGTGGGAGCAGTCGGAGTAGTAGCCGCTGCAGTATTTAATAATATAGTGCTTTTATTTATTTCATTATTAATTTATGGGGCAGGGAGTGCAACAAACCTAATGGCACGTTATGCTGGCACGGATCTAGCGGCACCTAAAGAGCGGGCAACTGCGGTCAGTATAGCTATGTTTTCAACTACCTTTGGTGCTGTAGCAGGCCCAAACCTTATTGATGTGATGGGGGATTTTGCAATATCTCTAGGTGTTCCTGCGTTATCTGGGCCGTTTATTCTGGCTGCAGCTGCCTTTTCGCTTGCTGGAATTGTGCTCTTACTATTGCTTCGGCCAGACCCTCTTATCGTTGCAAAAGCCATTGCAAAGGCAGAAAATAATGGTAATAGTAAGCTTTTGGATGAAGATTCTACAGATGAAACTAAAAACAAACGTGGAATCATTGCAGCTGGAACATTAATGGTGTTAACCCAAATGGTAATGTTCGCTGTCATGACTATGACACCTGTGCACATGGGGGATTGTGGCTTTGGATTAAAGGAAGTTGGAATGACTATTGGGTTTCATATCGCTGCTATGTTTCTTCCATCTCCATTAACGGGAATACTTGTTGATAAGCTTGGCAGGTTAACAATAGCAATTGCATCTGGAGTCACATTACTTGCAGCGGGGCTATTGGCGGCTGTGCCGACGGGTGATTCTATATTTCTGATCACAATGTCGCTTGTTCTACTTGGACTTGGCTGGAATTTGGGGTTGATCAGCGGTACAGCAATACTTGTTGATTCTACTAATCTAACAAATCGGGCAAAAATTCAAGGATCGATTGATGTGTTGGTCGCATTGTCCGGTGCAACAGGCGGTGTTCTTTCTGGTATGGTTGTTTCATATTCAAGTTATGCTGCGCTTTCAATAGGCGGGGGAATTCTTTCCCTTTTATTAATCCCGGTTGTAGTTTGGGCACATAAAATTAAATAAGTACATTAATCCAACATGGTGCATAGGATAATCTCGAAAACTGTGAAGGGATTGATTTAAATGTACTATGCACCGTGCATATACCAGTACCCACTACAATATCAATATCCTTATTATAGTAATAATCCTATGTATTATGGTGGGGGCTGGCCTGAAGTAGCTATTTCACCTGATGAATTGGAGCACCTGAATCGAATGGCTTTTTTACAATCACTTAATGGAAAAGTAAAGGACCATGGTCCATATCCTTATGTTGTAAATATTAATGAAGCCTCCAAAGAGAATAACACATATCGAACCGCCTTGTGGACAGGTCATCATTTGCAGGTAACATTAATGAGTATTGATGTTGGGGATGATATAGGCTTAGAGGTTCACCCAACTACAGATCAATTTCTTCGTCTTGAACAAGGACGTGGGGTTGTTCAAATGGGACAAAATAAAAACAATTTAACCTTTGAAAAACAAGTGAGAAAAGATTCGGCCATAATGGTGCCAGCAGGAATTTGGCATAATGTTATTAATACAGGTAATGTCCCTTTAAAGCTTTACTCCATCTATGCCCCGCCTCATCATCCATATGGAACGGTACATCTAACAAAGGCAGACGCTATGGCAGCAGAATAATATAAACCAATACCTAGAAAAAAAGCAGGAACCGGATTGAATAAGGGTTACCTGCTTTTGTTGTTTGTTATAGGATGTTTTCGTAAACTTTGTTGTTTATGGAAGAAAAGCGAGGTCTATTTATGGTTTTTTTTATTTAGAATCAGAACTCACTACGAAAAAGCTGGCTGACTGATAGGATAGACCCCTTGGAGGGGTAACAAATAAGCGGAAGGTTTCCGGTTATTTGCAAAATGGAGCTCATTTCGGCTTAAATAAGCGAAGGGTTCCGGTTATTCAAAGCAAAGTAGTCCATTTTCACGTTTTTTGAGTCAATAGGCGGAATCGCTCCGTCTATTTAAGCAATTTTCAATGTTTTTTACTAATTAAGCGGAATGTCTCCGTCTATTTATCAGAACTAATCTTATGAAAGGTAGTAGTAAAAGGAAATAACATCTTAGAAAAGAGCCTTGTTATACAAGAATTGAATTGATAATTTATAAAGATTCCGGCCGGTTAACGAACAGCTCTTTACAATCGTTAGATAGCTTCATTCCTGAAATAACCACGTCTAAAGGCTCACTAAAAACGTGTAGATAATCGATTTCATCCAATTCAGTTTTGATCGGATAAGCGAGTTTCTCCGGAGAAATGCTAAATTCAGAAGATATTCCTGGTTTGTTTCCCCTCGGATCAACATGGAACCATTTGTTCGGTAAAACTAGTCTGAAGACAGCTCGTGTTCGGACAGATCTTCGCAGATTTTACAAAGCTTGTCTGAAGTCAGCATGAGTTTGGACAGCAAGATCGCTGATGTCATAAAGACTGTCCGAATCTCCAAGATTAACGATCTATATTCCATTATTGAGAGTTTATCAAAATTACCCAAAGTGCTTTTTGCTAGATGAGGTTTACTCTCTTTTACTTCAATAAATCCGTTTCCAAAACTTTTAGTACCTTAATTCTGGCTTCTCTTTTTTGCACAGCAGCCATGCTGGCATAATCTTTATCGATAGCTTGATCTATCCAGAAACCAAACATAGGATTAGGTAATACAATAAATTGAGTATCTTTTGAATCATCAATAGCTTTGTTTCTGTTCTTTTGATCAGGCTCTTCGAACACATCTGAGAAATCGCCAATTCGGTCTCCCAACAATAAAAAGATATCATGTGTTTTAGATACTTCTTGTCGTCGGGCCTCTTTTGATGGACCATCCGTTTTATCACGAAACAACATATGGTTTTCTTCAGCTTGTGGAAAACTGAGTTTGATTAAATTTTGCCTTGTGCCCTCGACATTTTCCAAATAGCGATTCGATATATAGAATACATCGACGCCCTTTTTTACAACTTTATTTAGAAACTCGACCACACAAGGTGTTGCGGCGGCTTTCATTTCCTCATTCCACTCACTCCAATATGACCAAACTTTTATTTCTAAGAATTTCTTATAGATTTTACCTTCTTATCTTTCACAAACATATTTCCAATTATTCACTTGCAGTTTTTAGATTAATGTACAGTTATGATGTATAGGGTAATATGGTAAGCCCTAGATAATAATTAAGAATTAAATAAATACAATAGATACAAAGTAGTTAAATAATTTCCAATTATGTTAAAATTAAATACAATTTTAAATACTAATTATCCATGATAAAGCCGAATTATTGGAGGTAGTTAATGGATCTTTTGAATATTCAACCCGTGGTTCAAAGTATAGCAGATGCAATCGCAGCCGTTTTAAAAATTGAAGTAGAAATTGCTAATCACCATTTTATAAGAGTTGCAGGTACAGGGGAACAAAAAGTCAGTGTTCTATATAAAATGGAAGGTGATTTAGTTTATCAATCGGCCATTCGTACAGGGCAACCGGTAATAATAAAAAATCCAGGATTTGCCGAGGTGTGCGAAAGGTGTAAGTTCTTCCAGAACTGTGCAGAAACTGGAGAAATTTGTACACCTATTATTTATGAAAATCAGTCAATAGGTGTTATTGGTCTTTTGGCTTTCAATGAGGATCAAAGACAACGGCTTTTTGAGAATGCGGATGGAATCTTAACCTTTTTGGGGAAAATGGCAGACTTATTATCTAGTAAATTGCATCAACATTATTTAATACAGCAGCTAACAAGAAGTTCGGAGAAGATGGTCAAATTAATGAATCTTGTTAATGAAGGAATGATTGTAATTAATTACAAGGGAAGAATTAATGAGATAAATGTAAAGGCCGAAATTTTATTAGGCATTGAAAATAAACAAGTACCGGAAAGTGTACAGAATCTATTAAAAGGTCTTGTGGGTGAATTTGAATATACTAAACAATCCATTACACTAACTCTGAATAGCGTAGAAAAAACGCTTTTTTTAACAAAACAAGAACTATCCTCGGCAGATAGTATTAATCTGGAGTATCTTATTACAATTCAAGATGTTAATGAGATTAGGAATTTAGCAGAGATTGCTTCTGAGGAACAGAAGAAGGCGTTTGATAATATAATTGGTGTCAGCCCACAAATAAGAGAAGTTAAAGAATATGCCTATAAAGTTTCACAATCTGATTCAACAATTTTAATTCAAGGGGAAAGTGGGACGGGTAAGGAGGAATTCGCTAGAGCGATCCATAGTTCTAGTATGAGGAAGGAATTTCCGTTTATTACTGTAAATTGCGGTGCCATTCCTGAGAATTTATTAGAAAGTGAATTATTTGGATATGAAAAAGGGGCCTTTACTGGAGCGAATAGTAAAGGTAAACCAGGTAAATTTGAATTAGCCCATAAAGGCACGATATTTTTAGATGAGATCGGAGAAATGCCAACCCTTTTGCAAGTTAAGTTGCTACGCGTCCTCCAACAAAGAGAAATAGAACGTCTTGGGGGAACCAATCCCATCGCGGTCGATGTACGTGTCATTGCCGCGACCCATAAAGATCTATATAAGATGGTTTTAAATGGTGAGTTTAGAGAAGATCTATTTTTTAGATTGAATGTTATTCCTATAATAATACCACCTCTAAGAAGTAGAAAAGAAGATATCCTTGCCTTAAGTGAGTATTTTGTTTCATACTATAATGATCATTTTCACGCAAATGTACTGGGGTTTGGGAAGGACGTAAAGGATTTAATACTAAAATACCAATGGAAAGGCAATGTTAGAGAATTAAAAAATTTTATTGAGTATCTTTTTAATTTTATTACTAATGGTTGGGTCACGATGGATAATGCTGCAGATTTAATCCAGCGCAAGTTAAAAATCGAAAAAGAGAATAGTGCAACTACATCTTTTTCATTGATTGAAATGGAAAAGGATTTAATAAAAAAAGCGCTTCAATTTGTTAAAGCTGAAAATCTTAACATTGAAGATGCTAGTGAGTTATTGGGTATAGGTAGAGCAACTTTATTCCGTAAAATAAAAAAGTATCAAATTGATATTTAGTATCAAGATGATACTTTTTTATTATAACTCATATAAGTCTTGAAATTTGAAAGCTTTTTATAAATATTATTTTAACGGTTAGTATCAATTTGAGATAGGGATGATGAAAACCTTTTCTTAGTTTTTAACTTTAAACGTAGTATAATAGGCTTTTTTATATTTGGCATGATATTTGCAACAGTAATTAATGAAATAGGAATATATATAATAGAAAATTTTATCAATAGGAGGCTTGATTGTGATAAATACCGTTAATACAAATTTTAAATGGGTAAAAAATCAATTTTATGATCCTGTGTACAATGAGGAGGAATTATTATTTTTTCAAGAAAATGAGATTAATAAAATCCATACCTTTCAAAAAACTCATAAGGCTTATACTGAAACACCTTTATATGAACTAAAACATTTAGCAAAGTATTTAGAGGTTGCAGAAATAAGAGTAAAAGATGAATCCTTCAGGTTTGGCTTAAATGCTTTTAAAGTCATGGGTGGAATATATGCAGTGGCAAAATATATTGCTAATCGTCTAGATGAGAATATAGAAAATCTTTCTTTTCAAGAATTACAATCTCCTAAAATTAAAGAACAATTGGGTGAATTAACATTCATCTCTGCGACTGATGGTAATCATGGGCGCGGAGTTGCCTGGGCAGCAAGAGAGCTTGGCCATAAATCAGTTATATATATGCCTAAGGGCTCATCATTAAACCGTCTGGAAGCAATCCGTAATGAAGGGGCTAAGGCTGATATTACTGATTTGAATTATGATGATTCTGTAAGAATGTGTGCCAATCTGGCTGAAAAAAATGGATGGGTTATGGTACAGGATACAGCTTGGGATGGATATGATGATATCCCGCTTTGGATTATGCAGGGGTATGCCACTATGGCAAAAGAGGTTGTAGATCAAATTGAAATGGATGGTGGAAAACCTCCAACACATATTTTTCTGCAAGCTGGGGTTGGGTCCTTCGCGGCAGCAATAGCAGCCTATATGGTTCAGCGTTTTAGAAACAATCCTCCAGTAATCATTGTTGTTGAAGCAGACCAAGCTGATTGTTATTATAGGTCATTTTCTAATAGAGAAGGGAAAAGGCAAGTTGTAAGTGGGGATATGGACACAATAATGGCAGGATTAGCTTGTGGGGAGCCTAATACGAGGGCGTTTCGAATTCTGCGTCAATATGCTAAAGCAGCTTTTTCATGTGGAGACAGTGTTTCAGCTCTAGGTATGCGAATCTATGGAAACCCATTAAAGGATGATCCGCGGGTGATTTCTGGTGAATCAGGTGCGGTTACGTTGGGGT
>JAENZK010000146.1 GCA_016841285.1 Guptibacillus hwajinpoensis
CAGCGCACCGCACCCTGGGGACCGACACCGAGATGGGCCAGAGAACCTGACCCTGCGGCCCGCCACCGCGATGAGCCAGAGAACCCGACCCTGCGGCCCGACACCGAGATGAGCCAGAGAACCCGACCCTGCGGCCCGAAACCAGACCCTCCTGCTCAGCCTATGGGACCTGTGCCCACGGATGCGCAGCTACGCCCCAACTGAGCCAGAGAACCCGACCCTGTGGCCCGCCGTCGACCTGTGGCCCGTCCAAATTCCATGTAATCCTTGCGCCCTAACATGCAAATATTGTAAGCTAAAGTTGGAAAACCCTACATTTTGTTGAAACTTATTCCTGGCATTTAACGACAATAATATATTAATGAAAAAATTATTCATTTAAAACAGGGTTTCCATCCAAAACGCAAAATATCCAACAATAATACATCCAGAATCAATCCACCAAGACTAACTAAAAATATTAATTTGGAGGTTTACATATGAAGAAATCTCGAAAGCTTTTACCTAGTACGATTGCGGCCGCTGTCGTTGCGAGCGCAAGTGCAACTGCAACTGTCGCTGTACCGACGACAACTCAGGCTGAGTCCGTTCAATTTAAAGATGTTAGCACGAATGCTTACTATTATAATGATGTCCAATGGCTGGTGCAGGAGGGGATCATCAACGGTTATTCAGACGGGACTTACCAACCGAACAAGGCGCTCACTCGCGAAGAGGCTGCGGCGATGTTTGTTCGTGCCCTCAAAATCGATAAACCAACGAACAACTCTAGCATTCTAGATAAATACAAAGATATTAAACAATCAAGCTGGAGTGCCGCTGACCTTGCAGCCTTTATTAACGCGGGAATTAACGCTGATGAGACATCTTATTTTTACCCATCGGCACCGCTCACTCGTGAGGTTATGGCGAGTTGGCTCGTGAATGCTTTTAATTTTAAGGAAAAAAATAACACAAGTGTGCCGTTCACAGATTTGAACAAAATTGCATCTCAGCATCTTTCGAATGTAAAAACCCTTTACCAAAACGAAATTGTTCAAGGGAATACGGATGGTACCTATGCTCCGAAAAGTAGTGTTACACGCGCTCAATTTGCAATTTTTATGAAGCGCGCGATGACAAGCCCGAACAGAACGGATCAGGTGGAAACAACAACACCGCTGAAGTTTGAAGATGCAAAAGCGATTAACCTAAAGCAAGTCAAAATTACAACCAACCATGCAGGCTATAATAAGCAGCAGGTTACAAATCAGGAACTTTATAAAATAGAAGATGGCAATGGCAACAATATAAAAGTTGCCCACGTTCAGATTAATCAAAAAGAAATTACATTAACGCTTGAAAAAGCTTTAAAGGACGGAAGTGGGAAGCTTACGATTGACTCATCCATCACCGGAGAAGAGGAGAATTTCCGTCTAAACTTCAGTGACAGAGAGAAGCCAACCGTCACAAGCATCAAGCCAACAGGCAAAAACTCTTACGTGATTTATTTTTCAGAGCCATTAGATTTTGGGGTTGAAAATGGCAAGACCCTTAAAACTAGTGATATCGAAAAAACACTGGAACTCAATGATTACAAATACTCGATTGATAAAGCAACTGTTCAAGAGTATGGACAGGCTCTTCATGTCGAACTCGACTCCAATCTTCGTGAGGGTGAGTTTGAGCTTGAGTTTTTGGATACCGACTGGCTCCGTGATTATGCTGGTAACGAGCTAAGTACTTCAAGCTTTGATTTTACAATGAAGTATGAAACAACGGCTCCTCAGCTAGTTGAGATTAAAAACGTTCAGCCGAATGGGGTCACGCTTGTTTTTGATAAATTTATAAAATTGCGTTACCGCGGCTACCTGTATCATACATCAAGTGCCCATTATCCAAGACAGGCAGATGTCCAAAATGGAAACGAGCTTGTGCTAACGTTTGATTCTAACCATATGATTACTAAATCAACCGATATCATATTAGAAAATGGAGCAGTTGAAGATCTGTGGGGTAATCAAAATACAAAAGCAACAAAGGCCATCCAAATTGCCGAAGACAAAATGCCTCCAACCATTGAAGGGGTGGAGTTTGTTGACAGCACAATCGCCGACAGTGATTATATCAAAATGAAGGTGACATTCTCTGAATCTGTGAAAAAAGATACTGCTGACGACATTGACAACTATGAGCTTAAAGATGGCAAGGGTACGGCGATCAAAATTAAAGACATCGAGTTTGAAAACAGTTCAACGAATGATAAAATTGCAACTTTTACAATCGATCGCTATTATGGAGAACTTCCGAAGCAAACGTTCACCCTTGGGGCGGATAATATAAAAGACTTGGTTGGTAACGAGTCCGATGAGTTTGAGTACAGCTTTACAGCAAGCAGCGAAGAGCCGCCAGGCGATTTCACAGCAAAAATGATTCTGAGCGATGATGAAGATGAAGTTCGGATTATTCTTGATTTTGGAAGGAAAATGGCTACTTCCGGCAGCTATTCTATTAATCAATTAGATCTTTATGAGCTAAAAGTAAACGATACATCGGCTTTATTAGATGATTTGCGCGAGGTAGAAGGATTAAACGTGACATTCAATGCGTTTGATGGTGGAGAAAAGGCAGAAATTTTAATTGAAAAAACGGGCAAGCTTGCCGGTATTTGGGATGACTTTTTCTATGATCTAGTTGATGCCGTGGACGATGAAGATTTGGATAAGGTTGCACTCGTTGTTGGTCGCCTTGCTGATGCCGATGACAATCGCACACAAAGTATCGTTAACGAAATTAAGCTGAGTGTTCAAGGGGAATTCAGCTCGAATCAAGTTACGGCAAAAGCCGTCGATGAAGAAACGATTAAGCTCACATTTGATGAGGAATTAACCGATTTTGATGACAATGACTTTATTGCTTTCTGGGATCGAGATAGTGACGGCAAGTTCGATTCGAAAGAGGAATTGGATTATGATATGTCAATGGATACGGTTGACGGAAAATCCGTAATCACCATTAACCTTGATGATGAATTAGATGCTGACGGAAGATATGACAACAAATATGTGTACGTGGTAACAGATGGCAGTGTTCAAACGAAAACTCGCTACGGTCAAACGATCAAGATCAATAATCTTCGAGTTCAAGACGGCATTGCACCAAAAATCGATACGTATCGTGGAACCGAGCTCGTTTATGTTCAACCAGTGACCAACGACTCATCCAGAGCAATCGTCAGTCTCGAATTCACCGATGATATCGATGAGAACACATTAACAAGACTGTCCTTTGTCATTGGTGATGGCAAAGATTACGAAATTGAATCAGCCGTTGTCGAAAACAATGACAAAATTTCTTTAGTCGTAAAATTAAACGGCAACAGTGCTAGGGACCTAATTGGCGAATACGTCAAACAAAAAGCAGCCATCTCCGATGATAACGACAATATCATCAATAACATCAACATCCGTATTAATGAAGAAAAAGGCAGCCGGACAAAACCGTAGGCCGGTTCTGAGGTCGGGCTTTGGAACATCGGAACGGGGGCTGGGCCGCGGTCGAGCCACAGGGTCGTGTTCTCCGTCCTGGCGGCTGGTATGAGACAACGGGTCGGTGGGACACAGTTTCGGGTTCTCCGTCCCAAAACAAAAAGGGTCAAGTTCTTTGATGAACTTGGCCCTTCACTTTTTAGCCCAAAGGAACTGGTGGACCGCAGGGGTGGTGCTGGGCCAGAGGGTCGGGAACTCCGGCTCAATCGGCCGGAGCCACAGGGTCGGGAACTCTGGCTCACATGCCCCGGTGACTTACCATCGAACCCTGTTCCACCGCATATCCTTCAACAAACTTTATCCGATAATCACGATTGGTTAAATCGTACAATGATTCTTTTATCAATTTTGTGTATCGTGATTCTAGCCAATCACGTGCAAATTCATTGGGCACCGCAATTATAACCTCGCCAGTCAAATCATCCATATTTATTAACGCTGTATTTTTAATCCATGTTTCAAAGCTTGTTTTTGAAAGTTGTTTTTCAAGATGGCTTTGCACCCGCATCCAAGTAGATTCCAAATCTCCAATTGAATATTTTTGCTGAGATGAATGGAGGTAGGTGCCAATTGATCTCACATTTAAATTTTCCATCGTAAGCTCCTCTCAATGATGATTCAGGCTTTCAAAATACCTTCAAAAGTACAATTTCGATAACAGACTTTTCCATTATAGCAAAGTGAGCCCCAGGGTCGGGAACTCTGTCCCAAATTTTTTTTATCAGCTGACAACTTCCCTTTTGGCCTACCTTTCATAGGCTATAAGTATCTTTTGTGTTGAATTTATCTTTCTGGGGATTAAAGCCGAGTTATGGCCCATTCCCTTTTTAAAAAACAAAGCTGGAGGTTTAAGATGATTACACAGTCTACATCCAACAAAAGGACGATATCACCTCATGGTGGTGAATTGATCAATAGAGTAGTGAATGGAGAACAGAGGAAGGAGCTTTTGACGAGGGCTGCGAAAATGCCTTCTTTAACCATTTCGGATTGGAGCGTCTCTGACCTTGAATTGATAGCGATTGGCGGATTCAGTCCGTTAAACGGCTTCCTTGGAAAGCGGGATTATGAAAGTGTTTTGGAAAAAATGAGGCTCGCAAACGGGCTTGTCTGGAGTATTCCGATTACACTGCCAGTTACTGAAAAAGAGGCCATACGTTTTGACGTGGGGGCAAATGTTGCGCTAAAGGGAACCGATGGTGTCATTTATGGTATTTTACAGCTGAAGGAAAAGTTTTTGTACGATAAGGAACTTGAGGCAAATTATGTCTACGGAACAACAGATGATGCCCATCCCGGTGTGCAGAAGATTTTTGAAAAAGGCGATGTTTATTTGGCGGGTCCAATCGTCCTGTTAAATCGACCAACCCATGAGCCTTTTGAAAAATTTTATATGGACCCAGCGGAAACAAGGCAGCTATTTCAGGAACTGGGTTGGAAAACAGTTGTTGGCTTTCAAACAAGAAATCCTGTACATCGCGCCCATGAATATATTCAAAAAAGTGCCTTGGAGATTGTCGATGGCTTATTACTAAATCCACTTGTGGGCGAAACGAAGAGGGATGACATTTCCGCCGAGATCCGGATGGAAAGTTATCAAGTTATTTTGGAAAAATATTATCCAAAGGATCGTACACGTTTAGTCATTTATCCGGCTGCTATGCGGTACGCGGGTCCGCGGGAAGCGATTTTGCATGCGTTAGTTCGAAAAAATTACGGTTGTACGCATTTCATAGTTGGCCGAGACCATGCTGGGGTCGGGAATTATTATGGAACCTATGACGCCCAGCGGATATTCGAACAGTTTACAAAAGCGGAGATTGGCATTGAAATATTAAAATTCGAACATAGCTTTTTCTGTAAAAAATGCGGTAATATGGGCACTTCCAAAACGTGTCCGCACGGGAAAGAAGACCATGTGCATCTAAGCGGCACAAAGGTACGGGAAATGCTGCGAAACGGAGAAAAGCCGCCAGCAGAATTTTCCCGCCCGGAGGTTGCCGAAGTGTTAATTCGGGGGATGCGAGGAGAAGTGGAACAACAGTGAGAAACGGGCTGGCCAGGTTGACCTAGGACATGAACTGGGCCACAGGGTCGGGTTCTCTGGCTCTGCTCCGAACTGGGCCACAGGGTTGGGTTCTCTGGCTCTGGTCCGAACTGGGCCACAGGGTCGGGTTCTCTGACTCTGGTCCGGAGGTGGGCCATGGGGGTCGGTTCTCTGACCCCGTAACGGAGTTGCCCATAGGGTCGTGTTCTGTGTCTCTCTGCCCCAGAGTCCTAAACTCGATTGGGCCACAGTGTCAGACCCTCTGGCTCCGTTGTGATGCCGGGGAAACAGTAGTATCTCCAGTGGTGCTTTCTGCGGTGCCTGTCCCCGTTGCTCACTATTAATGAAAATGAAAGGATGACGGTGTGTGAAATCCCATAATATTGTTTGGCATAAAGCGCAACTTACAAAACGCGATCGCCACCGCTTAAATGGGCATAAAAGTGCTATACTTTGGTTTACTGGTTTTTCTGGCGCAGGGAAATCGTCTTTATCAGTAGCAGTTGAGAAGGAATTGCATAAACGCGGGATTCGGACCTACGTTTTGGACGGTGACAATGTGCGTCATGGATTAAATAGCAATTTAGGCTTTTCTCCGGAGGACCGGACAGAAAACATTCGTCGCATCGGTGAGGTGTCGAAATTGTTTGTTGATGCCGGTGTGATGACGCTGACGGCCTTTATTTCCCCTTATCGTGAAGACCGTAACATGGTGCGCGAGATGGTTGAAGACGGGGAGTTTCTTGAAATCTATGTGAAATGCTCATTGGAGGAATGCGAGAAGCGGGACCCAAAGGGGCTTTATAAAAAAGCTAGAAATGGTGAAATCAAAGGTTTTACAGGAATCGATGCCCCTTATGAAGCACCGGTGAATCCAGAACTAGTAGTGGAAACAGACAAAGAAACACTGAGAGAATCGGTAATGGCGGTTTTGAATTTTTTACAAGAAAAAGGATATATTGAAGAGTAAATTGGCTGTTATTCCTCATCAAATGCGGTCAAGGAGCAATTTGGTGAGGATAAACCGAAGTTATCTATCATCAACCGAGTTCGGGAGCCCATATGGTGAGGATAAACCCAAGTAATCTATCATCAACCGAAGCCGGAGTCCGGTTTGGTAAGGATAAACCCAAGTAATCTGTCATCAAACGAGTTCGGGAGTCCAAATGGTGAGGATAAACTCAAGTTATCTATCATCAACCGAAGCAGGAGTCCAGTTTGGTAAGGATAAACCCAAGTAACCCACCATCAAACGAGTTCGAATCACCATTTCATAACGATAACCCCAACCTATCCATAATCAAACGACCTCAGGCCCAGTTTGATGCTTGATAACACCGGGGGTTATCAAGATAACGATTAATACTTGAAAAAAATACTCAAAGAAAGATGGCATCCAAACCCAGCTTAATTTGCTGGCTGCCATCTTTTTTTTATTTTTCCAAAACAAAAAAACCGGCCTTTCATTAACTAACAATCCCTCGGAAAATTCACCAAAATAATAAGCAAATTCAGGAATGTTTTTACAGAGATTGAAAGGGTTTAGTGGTACTATAATAGAACAGTAATAGTTAATGTCATAATTTGAGAGGGCGTACTTTTATGCAAGGTTTGTTTTTTATAAAAAAGAAGAGATTTTGGGCTACATTATTATTTTCTATTATATTGGCCTGCCAATCTGTGGTGTTTGCGGATGATATTGATGAAATTCGTGAGATCATTAAAGACGGGTATTATGTGCCGGTGGGTCAGGAGATTTTGGACAAGCCGACAATTGATGAGATTCTCGCAGAGCTTGATCCGTATACGGAATTTTTTACGAAGCAAGAGTTTGATGAGTTTATAAAATCGATTGATATGAATTATGTTGGCATCGGGATTATTGGTGAGCAGCATGATCAAGGGGTTAAGGTGGTGTATCTGTTTGAAACGGGTGCCGCCATTAAAACAGCGCTTCAATTGGATGACATAATTATTGAGGTAAATGGGACGAGTTTGACTGGAAAAACGATTGATGAGGCGCAAGGGTACCTACTTGGGAGCCCAGGTACGACGGCTCATTTGAAGGTTTTTCGTCCTGACACGAACGAAACGTTAGCGATCGATGTGAACCGGGCTGAGACTGAAATTGCTCCGACTGTGGAGTCTGCTTGGCTTGGTGGCAATATAGGGTACTTGCGTTTAAACAGTTTTAATGAGGAATCTGTTTCGGAGCTGCAAAAGGCGATGAAAAGTGTGGGTCATGTTGACGGCTGGATCGTTGACATCCGTGACAATGGCGGTGGTTATTTGGATGCGGCTCAGGATGTGGCTGGCTTATTTCCAGGTGTTGAGGTGGCTTTGATCGTCGAAGGGCAGGATCATGCTGCCAATGCCTTTACGACCAACAAACAAAATCCGCAGCTGACTGGCCCGATTTTTTTACTTATTAATTCTGACAGTGCCAGTGCATCCGAAATTTTGGCAGGGGCAGTTCAAGATCAAAAAGCTGCTCGGCTATATGGCCAGACCACTTACGGAAAAGGGGTGGCGCAGACTGTTTTTGAGCTTTCGAGCGGGAATTTTCTCAAAATGACAGTGGCTCAGTTTTATACGCCTGATGGCAACGTGATTGATGGCATTGGTATTCAACCGGATGTTGAAACGGAAATTGGCGAGGAGCTCAAGGTTGCTCATCGGGATATGCTGCTTTTAGATGAGGAAACGGCAACGTTATCGGGTCCAAAATTTGGTGGAGCAGTTCCGGTGAATGTGGAAATCGCGGTCCATTTGAATGGAGTTTTTTCAGCGGATAAATTGAAGGAAAAAGTCTCCTTAATAGAGTTAGGTGGAAAAAATGTTGAAATCAATGTCGAGCCAACTTCATTGGATGATTTTAAAATTACACCTGCAAAACTTTTAAAACCGGAATCTAGTTATCTTTTAAAAATGGATTCAGGCATAAAAGACTATGTTCTATCATTCAAGACGTCTGATAAAATAGAGAAAAAGGAACCAAATCAGGAAATTTTTTCAGATGTAAAAACAACAGACTTTTTCGCGCAATCCGCGACAGCACTTTACAATGAAGGGCTTTTAAAAGGAATTGGGGAAAGAAAGTTTGGGCCTAAGACCGCGCTAACTAGGGAGCAGGCAGCTGTATTTTTTGCTAGAATACTAGGTTTGGATACAGAGAGTGTTGTGGACCCAGGATTTTTAGATGTAAAAGCGGGAGAGTATTATTATTCATCTGTTTCAGCGGTTAAAAAAGCGGGTATCATGAATGGAAAATCGCAGAATCACTTTGGCACAGGTGATGTGCTAACAAGAGGTGAAATGGCGGCTTTACTAGTTCGGGCGTTTAAATTGCAGGCCGAAGGCGGCGATCATGGTGCTGGTTCTGGCGCCGCAACTGTTGAACCTGCAGCCCTTACACCGTTCCAAGATGTTTCAAAATCACCATTTGCTAATGATATTCTTAAACTCTACCAATCTGGCTTAGCTGGTGGCACAACTAAAACAACATATTCTCCCGAAAAAGCAGTCACAAGAGGGGAATTTGTTACGTTTCTATATCGTGCATTGGTGAGTCAAGGAAATAGGGAAGATTTTGCGGTGGTTTCAGCAGAGTAGTAGCAAATCCGGAGTAGAATGGGAGCGGTTTGGTGGCATGAACATGAATACTTGCGGCGCCAGGCCAACCTATTTCATCCGGGTATACATATGATTTTTTACTAGAGAATTTGATTTAATAGAGGAGGCGACATCCATGAAAAACAAAAAAATGATAACGGCATTAACAGCCATTATGCTTTCAACGACAACGGTCCAAGCTGTTTCAGTTTCAGCGAATGATGATATCACCGGACATTATTTTGAAAGATAAATGCGTTCCCTTGAAACCTTGCAAATTATGAACGGTGATGGGAAGGGTAATTTTTTTCCTAACCAACCTGTTACTAGAGCGCAATTTGCGGCCTTTTTAAACCGATCTTTGAAACTACCAGCTGAAACCACGAAAACTTTTACAGATACCGTGAACCATCCATTGGGGGCGGAAGTGCATAATGCTGCAGCTGCAGGTTACATTAATGGCGTTGGTGATGGAAAATTTTTGCCGAACCGAACTTTAACCCGTGAAGAAATCGCACTGATGGTTAGCCGGGTTTTAACATCAAAAGGTTTAAATGAAAGTCCTACACAAACTCCTAGTTTTAAAGATGCCAAAGATATAAAATACGCAGAAGCGATTCAACCTATTTTTGCCTATGGGATCATGGGTGGTTATGACGACAATACCTTCCGTCCTAAAGAAGGAGTTACCCGCGCGCAGACGGCCGCAGTAATCTATAAGATGTATAGCCTTCTTGAAAAAGTAGAGCAAGAAAAGCAAAAAGCAGAGCTAGAAAAACAGCAGGCTGAACTAGAAAAACAAAAGCAGGAAGCTGAAAAAGAAAAACAACAACAAGAAGAACAATCAAAGGAACAAACGGGTAATAATGTTGGCACTGACAATGAAAAAGTAGATACAAGCAAAGACAATATTGTTATTGCAACAAAGCTTTTGAATGTTTATGAAGATGGAATGAAGCGGGTCCGCACATACGTAAATGTCGGCACTGAAATGAAATTCCTAGAGTTGATCGGCAACAAGGTAGAAGTAGAGTTGGCGGGCGTAGTCGGCTATGTAAATAGAGCTGATGTAAAAATTGTTCCTGAAGATGAAGTAGAAAGTAGAACCTATTATAAGATTTCATCAGGATACCTACGTCATTACATTACGGAAAATGGTATGCTAGGAAGCTATATTTTTGGACCGGCTCCTAAATTTTTGAAAGAAGGCGAAAAGGACTACAGCTTTGATGGCAGAACTTTTACAGAAGGCACCTACCTTCAATATTTCAACTATTTGCCATTGCTTTCTGAAACAAGCTATTCAGCGGAGGATCTTGATGATTATGTACGCTCCCAAAAACCGACTTCACCGCTCATCGGTTTAGGAGAAGTATTTAAACAAGCTGAGGAAGAAACGGGTGTCAATGCGTTATACTTGCTGGCCCATGCGATTCATGAAAGTGCTTGGGGCACAAGTAAAATAGCCCAAGATAAATTCAATCTATATGGCATTAAGGCTATCGATGTAGATGCATACAATTCAGCAATGCAGTTTACTAGTTTTGAAGAATGTATCCTATATGCAGCAAACTATGTAAAGCAAAATTATTTAACGCCTGGGGATCGCAGTTTCTACAACGGCTCATTCCTAGGACATAAAGGCGTCGGCGTCAATTTATTTTACGCATCAGCCCCATACTGGGGCCAAAAAGTGGCCGGCCGTATGTATGTCATTGATGAGTATTTAGGCAAAGACGATTGGAACAACTACAAAATCGCACTTAGCACGGTTCCTTCCTTAAACGTAAGAAGCGGCCCAAGCACAAGCGACAAACTACTATACGAACATCGATATGCTGGTGTTGGAATGATAGTGCTAGAAGAGGTAAAAAGAAACGACGGCACATGGTACAAAATTAAATCCGATCACCCTGACTACGAAGAAGGCTACATTTACGCAAACGGGGAAAGAGGAAATTTTGCGGAGATCATTAATTAAGAGATTCCTTTTCCTATCGTAAAACGTCAATTTTTACAGGAAAATGTAGGGCAATTTGTAAGTCTAGAGAGAATAAAAAACATTAAAAATAGCAAGGGGGGAATCTACCCTTGCTATTTTGCTTTTAATTGCTAATTTTTCAGATGTGAATCACGAATA
>JAENZK010000147.1 GCA_016841285.1 Guptibacillus hwajinpoensis
GGAATTGATCATAACCGGGTGTCCTTAATTATGGCTGTGTTGGAGAAAAGAGTGGGCTTTATGTTAGGGGCTTATGATGCTTATTTAAAAGTGGCTGGGGGGATTAAGCTTGATGAACCAGCTATTGACCTTGGCGTGGCTGTAAGCATCGCCTCAAGTTTTCGTGATCAGCCTTCCAACCCAACAGATGTTGTATTTGGCGAAGTCGGATTAACGGGAGAAATCAGACGAGTTTCCCGTGTTGAGCAACGTGTCCAAGAAGCGGCGAAGCTAGGATTTAAAAGGGTTATTTTACCGGAAAGAAATATTGGTGGATGGACAGCTCCAAAGGGGATCGAAGTGATCGGCGTTTCAACCGTAGCAGAAGCATTAAATCATACCCTCGGAAGGTAGTTAAGCGCAGGTGTCAGATGCAATTTTTAGTAATATGTCTACAAAATTGATATTTCTCATCATTTCAATATAAAATAGTAGGAGAAATATTATTTTTATGTAATGAACGATGTTTTTAAAATAGAAAAAAAGTTAATAATGTAAAAAGGAGGTGAAGGAATGGTTAAAAAGATCGTTCAGCTATTTTTTATTATAGTGGGTGGAACACTTGGATATTTATATATCCCACTATTTTTAGAATTAATGAATGTAGGTAATATCGGGTGGCTTGCTTCTCCATATGCCTGTAGCGTTTACGGAGCAATTATTTTATTTATATCTACCTTTTGGGTAACTGATTATATTGTTGGATTAATCCGTAAGATTGATGAATCGTTAGTGAAGGCACCAGCGACCGATATTTTATTTGGAAGCTTAGGATTAATCGTAGGTCTAATAGTGGCCTTTTTAATTATGATTCCTTTAAAAAGCATTAAATTCGAAGTGTTAAGTACAATCATTCCAATATTTGTGACCTTGTTTCTCGGCTATCTAGGGTTCCAAACAGGCTTTAAAAAAAGGGAAGAACTTATTAATTTATTTTCACTTCCAGGACGACTTGGAGCAAAGGATAAAAAGAAATCACAATCCAATGAGGCAGATCAAGTTGAGGAATATGTACCAGGCAAATTAAAGATCCTTGATACAAGTGTCATCATCGATGGCCGGATCGCGGATATTTGTCAGACTGGATTTTTAGAAGGAACAATCGTGATCCCTCAGTTTGTGTTGGAGGAGTTACAGCATATTGCTGATTCCTCAGATGCCTTAAAACGAAACAGAGGTCGACGCGGTTTAGATATACTTAATCGAATTCGAAAAGAATTAGCGATTAATGTGGAAATTTATGAAGGTGATTTTGAAGAAATTCAAGAAGTTGATAGTAAGCTTGTAAAATTGGCAAAGATCACTACCGGCATTGTCGTTACTAATGATTTCAACTTAAATAAGGTTTGTGAACTGCAAAATGTTTCAGTTTTAAATATTAATGATTTGGCAAATGCCGTCAAACCAGTTGTTCTTCCTGGTGAGGAGTTAAATGTACAGGTAATTAAAGATGGGAAAGAACATAATCAAGGGATTGCTTATCTTGATGATGGTACAATGATTGTTGTTGAGGAAGGTAGAGATTATATCGGTAAGCGCATTGATGTTCTTGTCACTAGTGTACTTCAGACATCAGCGGGACGAATGATTTTTGCAAAGCCCAAGGCTTTAGAGAAAGCACTATAATGACTTTATAAGGGGAATACGATGGACTATTATGTTGTAATACCTGCTGCAGGGCAAGGGAAAAGAATGAATGTTGGGATGAATAAGCTTTTTATTCCCTTAAATCAAATTCCTGTCATTATTCATACTTTAAATGTATTTGATCAAGATGAAAACTGTAAAGGGGTCATCTTGGCCGTTAATGAAAATGAAGTGAATCTCTTTATAGAACTTATTCGCAAATATCATATTAAAAACGTTATTAAAATAGTAAATGGCGGGAAAGAGAGACAAAACAGTGTCTATAACGGATTAAAAGCTGTACCGGATGAAGATGCTATTGTCCTCATTCATGATGGGGCAAGACCGTTTATTAAACCATCGATTATTCACGAACTTGTAAAGAGTGCCTCTAGAAATAAAGGAGCCATTGTCGCGGTCCCTATGAAGGATACGATAAAGGCAGCCAAGAACAACATAGTAGAAAAAACAGTGGAGCGTTCAAGCTTGTGGTCGGTGCAAACCCCACAAGCTTTTCGTCTTTCTGTTATTTTAAATGCACATGAGAGGGCTCTTGTTGATCAATTTTTAGGTACAGATGATTCCAGTTTAGTGGAGAGATTAGGTAAGAAAGTACATATCGTAATGGGTGATTACGAAAATATTAAATTAACAACACCGGAAGATTTAATTTATGGTGAGGCTATATTAGCTAAAAAGAAAAAAGGGGATAAATGAATGATTCGCATTGGACAAGGATTTGACGTTCATCAATTAGTTGAAGGGAGACCGCTTATTATCGGTGGAATTACGATTCCGTATGAAAAAGGTTTGCTAGGACATTCCGATGCCGATGTGCTTCTACATACGGTTAGTGATGCAGCCTTAGGTGCATTAGCATTTGGAGATATTGGCAAGCATTTTCCTGATACGGATCCTGCTTTCGAAGGCGCAGATTCTGCTAAATTAATGGAGCACGTTTGGGCACTTGTAAAAAAAGAGGGATACAAGCTTGGAAATCTCGATTGCACCATTATTGCTCAAAAGCCGAAAATGGCACCGTATATTGAAGAAATAAGAGCACGTATTGCTAGTCTTTTAGAAGCGGAAATTGGTCAAATTAATGTGAAAGCCACCACTACGGAAAAGCTTGGGTTTACCGGGCGCAGTGAAGGAATTGCAGCACAAGCTGTTATTCTTCTCGTTAAATAATAAGCTTGACCGCCTATATAATATTCATTAAGATAACTTTATTCAGTAAAAAGATCCATACTTCCATAAGTGGTGGGATAAAATTCAATCCAGTATTTAATTCGGTGGGGTACTCTACTGAATAAAGTTAAGCCTCCGGCGGATGCCTCAGATTTTCAAATGTAGTTTTTCGAGCAAGCTCGAAAAAATCTGGGCGCAAATACACCAAGGCGCATTTGATTAAATAAATTTTAGGAAAATATACGGAAGGTGTCTGATTTTTTATGACAAAGGAAATTAGAGTTCGATACGCACCAAGCCCTACAGGGCATTTACATATTGGTAATGCTCGTACGGCCTTGTTTAATTATTTATTTGCAAGAAATCAAGGTGGGAAGTTTATTATTCGAATCGAGGATACGGATGTAAAGAGAAATGTCGAAGGCGGAGAACAGAGCCAACTTAAGTACTTAACATGGCTCGGTATCGACTGGGATGAAAGTATAGATAAAGACGGTGGCTATGGTCCATATCGTCAAACAGAACGCCTCGATATTTATAATAAGCTTACAGAAGAGTTGCTAGCTAAAGGGTTAGCTTACAAATGTTATTGTACGGAAGAAGAGCTTGAACAAGAGCGGGAAGCTCAAATGGCAAAAGGGGAAACACCAGCTTATTCTAGAAAATGCTGTGGCTTATCTGCTGAAGACCATAAAGCCCTCGAAGAACAAGGTCGCAAAGCCAGCATTCGCTTTAAAGTCCCTGCAGAAAAAGTATATGCATTTAATGATATTGTAAAAGGTGAAGTATCCTTTGAATCAAACGGCATCGGTGACTTTGTTATTGTTAAAAAGGATGGAATTCCTACATATAATTATGCCGTTGTTATTGATGATCATCTAATGGAAATGAGCCACGTCCTTCGCGGGGATGACCATATTTCTAATACACCAAAGCAATTAATGATTTATGAAGCTTTTGGCTGGGAGCCTCCAATATTCGGACATATGACGTTAATCGTGAATGAATCCCATAAAAAATTAAGTAAGCGGGATGAATCGATTATTCAATTTATTGAGCAATATGAAGGGTTAGGCTATTTACCAGAAGCCTTATTTAATTTCATTGCCCTTTTAGGATGGTCACCAGGTGGGGAACAAGAAATTTTTACAAAAGAAGAATTTATTAAAATCTTTGACCCTAGCCGTTTAGCTAAGTCACCTGCCGTGTTTGATACAAACAAATTAACATGGATGAATAATCAATATATAAAACAAATAGATGTGGATAGACTCGTTCAAATTTCATTGCCACATTTAATTAAAGCTGGACGTCTTTCTGAGAACTTAACAGATGAACAAAAAGCATGGGCTCGTGACTTAATTGCTCTTCATCAGGAAAAAATGAGCTATGGTGCCGAGATTGTCGAGCTTACTGAATTATTCTTCAAGGAAGATATTGAGTTCGATGAAGAAGCAAAAGAGGTACTAAGTGGAGAAAGCGTGCCTGAAGTGGTGAAAAACTTTAAACAACAAATTGAGCAGCTTGAAACTTTCAAGGCTGAAGACATCAAGGCAGCCATGAAGGCTGTTCAAAAGGAGACAGGACATAAAGGTAAAAATTTATTTATGCCACTTCGTGTTGCGACAACGGGACAAGTCCATGGACCTGACCTGCCACAGGCGATTCACTTATTAGGAAAAGATAAAATTCTCGCCCGTTTACAATCTTTATTGTAATTGCTTAAACCAATTGTCAAAATAAATTGATTGGCAATTAGGCAAAAAGCTAATATAGTATAAATATAATAAAACTTTATTCAGTGAGCTAAAACCTCACTGAATAAAGTTTGCCTCCGGCGGATGCCTCAGATTTTCAAAGGAAGTTTTTCGAGCGGGCTCGAAAAAATCTGGACGCCAAATACGCCAAGGCGTATTTGATTAAGTAAAAACGTTGAAGAGGAAAAGTAAAGATCGTTTAGGCTTAGTAGAGAGAACTACCACTGGCTGAAAGTAGTTTAAGCGGACTATCTTGAAAATGCACCTCTGAGTCTTTTATTGAACGATACTCTAGTAGATAAAAGCGGAACTCTGCCGTTAAAGAGGGAAGTTGGGGTAATGGCGCTTTTTCTTTTACCCAAACAGAGTGGAACCGCGCGCAAGCGTCTCTGTGCATTAGCATAGGGGCGCTTTTTTTATTTAAAAGTAAAAGTATATAATTTTGCATATCATTGTCTAGCTCCAGCGCCTATCGCCTAGCAAACTTCAGGTCTCCTCCCTACGATAAGTCAACTAAGAATTGCTACCGCAATTCAAGTTTCCTTTATCTCAGTCAAAGCCCCTCCAGTTTGTACGGCGATGAGCAAGGCGCTTTCGCTTTTCTAATAGGGGGGAATGAAAATGTTTAAAATGTTACGTGAAGATGTAGAAGTCATTTTTGAACAAGATCCAGCAGCAAGAAGCTATATCGAGGTAATCCTAACCTATTCCGGACTACATGCCATTTGGGCCCATCGACTTGCCCATCCGTTATATAAACGAAAATTCTTCTTCCTAGCGAGAGTTATTTCGCAAATAAGCAGGTTCTTTACCGGGATCGAGATCCATCCCGGCGCGCAAATTGGCAGACGCTTTTTCATTGACCATGGCATGGGTGTTGTTATCGGGGAAACATGTGAAATTGGTGATAACGTCACAATATATCAAGGTGTAACACTTGGCGGTACGGGTAAAGAAAAGGGGAAAAGGCATCCTACCCTAAAAGACAATGTTCTTGTTGCCACCGGGGCAAAGGTTTTAGGATCAATTACGATTGAGGAAAATTCTAAAATTGGGGCCGGATCTGTTGTACTTAAAGATGTCCCACCCAATTCAACAGTAGTAGGTATTCCAGGGAAAATTGTAATAAGAGATGGTGTAAGGGTAGCCCGTGACTTAAAACATAATGAACTACCGGATCCGGTTGCAGAAAAGTTTACAGAGATGGAATCCCAAATGAATAAGCTTATAGAGGAAATAAATAAACTAAAGTCAGGAAGTGGTGCTTGATGGCAATTAAATTTTATAATACCTTAACTCGCAGCAAGGAAGAATTTAAATCAATTGAAGATGGGAAAGTAACAATGTATGTATGCGGTCCTACTGTATACAATTATATCCATATTGGAAACGCACGACCTGCCATTGTCTTTGATACAGTTCGCCGCTATTTACAATACAGAGGCTATGAAGTAAAGTATGTTTCAAATTTTACAGATGTTGATGACAAACTAATAAAGGCAGCAAAAGAGCTAGGAGAGGACGTACCAACGATCGCTGACCGTTTCATAGATGCCTTTTATGAAGATGTAACAGCTTTAGGGGTAAAAAAGGCTGATGTCCATCCACGTGTCATGGAAAATATGGATATTATCATTGAATTTATTGAAACATTAATACAAAAAGGCTTTGCTTACGAGTCAGAAGGCGATGTCTATTTTAGAACAAGAAAATTTGATGACTATGGGAAGCTCTCCCATCAACCAATTGATGATCTTCGCCTTGGAGCCCGAATTGAGGTAGGCGAAAAGAAGCAAGACCCATTGGATTTCGCTTTATGGAAAGCAGCGAAAGAGGGAGAAATTTATTGGGAAAGCCCATGGGGAAATGGACGCCCGGGTTGGCATATTGAATGTTCAGCAATGGCGAAAAAATATCTTGGCGAAACGATTGATATTCATGCGGGCGGTCAGGACTTAACATTCCCGCATCATGAAAATGAGATTGCTCAATCAGAAGCGTTAACAGGTAAAACCTTTGCGAACTACTGGCTTCATAACGGTTATATTCAAATCGATAATGAAAAAATGTCTAAGTCACTTGGGAATTTTGTATTAGTGCATGATATTATTAAACAAATTGATCCACAAGTACTCCGTTTCTTTATGTTGTCAGTCCATTACCGAAATCCGATTAATTTCAGCCAGGAGTTATTGGAAAGTGCCAAAAGTGGGTTAGACCGGATTCGTACAGCTTATGAGAATATAAGCTATCGTAAAGAAAGTAGTACAGGATTAACAGATTCAAATGAAGAATGGCTCAAGGTAATTGAAGGAATTCATGAACAATTTATTGTTGAAATGGACGATGATATTAATACTGCCAATGCTATCTCAGTTCTTTTTGATCTAGCCAAACAGGCCAATATTTATTTAAGAGAAGATCAGACATCACCTGAGGTAATCAATGCCTTTATTGAACAGTTTGAGAGTTTAACGGGAGTACTCGGTATCACCCTTCAAAAAGAAAGTGAGTTGCTTGATGAAGAAATTGAGGAATTGCTTCAAAAACGTATTGATGCAAGGAAAAACCGAGATTTTGCGCTTGCAGACCAAATAAGAGATCAATTAAAGGATATGAACATTGTTCTGGAGGATACACCACAAGGAACACGTTGGAAAAGGATGTAATGTTGTGCTTGTAAACCAAAACCATACTATTGATGTAAAACAATTAAATTCGTTGGCACTTGCTTATATGGGCGACGCCGTTTTTGAAAGCTTTATTAGGTTTAATTTGTTAGCAAGCGGTGGGGTTAGGCCCAACCAGCTTCACCGGGAATCAACAAAATATGTGTCTGCCAAAGCTCAAGCCGTCATGGTTCACAGTTTGATGGAGGAGAATCTGTTATCAGAAGAGGAGATTGCTGTTGTGAAGCGGGGCAGAAATGCAAAGTCGGCTACTGTTCCAAAAAATACGGATGTTCAAACTTATCGCTACAGCACTGCTTTTGAAGCGCTGCTTGGTTATCACTATTTATCAGGAAATGAAGTTCGGTTAAATGAACTAATGGAATATGGATATAACTTAATTCACGATAAGTTAATGAGAAAGGAGTGATTACGTATGGATAATAGTAGTGAATGGATCATTGGAAAAAACCCTGTTTTGGAAGCATTAAGAGCTGAGCGTGATATTAATAAGATATGGATTGCGGAGGGCTCTAATAAGGGACAAATGCAACAGGTCATTGGGCTTGCTAAACAGGCTGGTGTCATTGTGCAATATGTTCCAAAACAAAAGCTTGATCACACTGTATCAGGAAACCATCAAGGTGTGGCTGCGTCTGTTGCAGCCTACCAGTATGCAGAAGTTGAAGACTTATTTAATAAAGCAGCGGCAAAAAATGAGGATCCCTTTTTTCTCATATTGGATGAGATTGAGGACCCGCATAATTTAGGCTCAATTCTTCGTACTGCTGACGCAGCAGGCGTTCACGGTGTTATTATACCAAAGCGCCGTGCGGTTGGTTTGACAGCTGCTGTAGCCAAAGCTTCAACCGGGGCGATTGAACATGTTCCTGTAGCAAGGGTGACAAACCTTGCTAGAACGATGGAGGAGCTAAAGGAAAAGGGCATTTGGATTGTAGGAACAGATGCAAAAGGAAAACAGGACTTCCGGCAAATGGATGCAAAAATGCCACTCGCGATTGTCATAGGCAGTGAAGGCAAAGGAATTGGCAGGCTCATTAGTGAAAAATGCGACTTTTTAATTCGATTGCCGATGGTCGGCAAGGTTACATCGTTAAATGCATCTGTTGCTGCCAGTCTATTAATGTACGAGGTTTACCGTAAGCGGAATCCTATTGGAGAATAGCGCTTATGGATGTACTAATAGTCGACGGTTATAACATTATTGGTGCTTGGCCGGAACTAAGAGAATTGAAAAAGACTGACTTTGCAGCCGCCCGCGACAAATTAATCGAAAAAATGGCGGAATACAAAGCTTATACCGGATACCGTGTCATTATCGTATTCGATGCTCACCAAGTCCCTGGTATTGAAACAAAAATTACGAACCTCAATGTAGAAGTGATCTATACAAAGGAAAATGAAATTGCTGATGAAAGAATAGAAAAAATGGCCAATGAACTGAATAACATAAAAACACAAGTACATGTTGCTACATCGGATTATACCGAACAATGGGTTGTATTTGGTCAAGGGGCTTTACGAAAATCAGCACGAGAGTTGTTAAACGAAATGAATTCGATTGAGAAAAAAATAAATAAATCTTTACTCGAAACAAATCAGACAAAAGCAACAAATCGTATAAAAATAAAAGGTGAAATTGCTGAAATTTTCGAAAAATGGCGTCGAGGAGACCGTTGAATGGTTGACTCCCTGAATTTACCTACTGTATAATATTACTATCTATATGCATCGGAAGTGGACGGAGGGATCAAAGAGTGAGCATAAACCTCAAAGAAAATACTATCAAAGATTTTGAACGTCTAGAGGATGAAGAAGTAGTCGAACAAGTCCACGCAGGTTCTAGTGAAGCTTTGGAGTACTTGATAAATAAGTATAAAAATTTTGTTCGTGCAAAAGCAAGGTCATATTTTTTAATTGGAGCCGATCGAGAGGATATCGTTCAAGAAGGCATGATTGGTCTTTATAAAGCGATTCGTGACTTTAAAGAAGACAAGCTGTCTTCCTTTAAAGCGTTTGCCGAGTTATGCATTACGAGGCAGATCATCACAGCGATTAAAACAGCAACGCGGCAAAAGCATATCCCATTAAACTCTTATGTCTCGTTGGACAAGCCCATATATGATGAGGAATCTGACCGTACATTGCTAGATGTCATCTCAGGTACGAAGGCACTTGATCCAGAAGAATTGATTATTAATCAAGAAGAATTTGATGATATCGAAGTGAAAATGGCGGAGATATTAAGTGATCTAGAAAGAAAGGTTCTCAGTTTGTATCTTGATGGGCGTACATACCAAGAGATTTCTGAAGACTTAAATCGTCACGTTAAGTCAATCGATAATGCGCTCCAAAGAGTAAAACGAAAACTCGAACGCTATTTGGAATTAAGGGAAATTACGCTGTAATCTCCCTTTTTTTGACGGAACACTGAATGAAGTTAACATTGACATTTAAAATATGACTATGTTACAGTTTTACAAGTGAATAATAGAAGGATGGGTAAATGTACCCTGTTATATAATGTTGAACGTGAAGTTGGAGGTAACTGCATGCAACGTATCGTAAAGTTCTTTCGCGATGTTGTCCGCGAAATGAAAAAAGTAAGCTGGCCGAAGAAGAAGGAATTAACGAAGTACACTATAACTGTAATTATTACTGTTACGTTTGTAGCTTTATTTTTTACCGTCGTAGACATGGGGATTTCGTCATTAATTCGTTTAATTCTTGGGTAAGTTGTTGCACTTTGATGAATTGTGGTATAATGTTGAGTAATCAAGGAAATACAGGAAATAGAACCCGTTAAACGGGTTTTTTCGTGTTTGTATAAAAGTAAAAAATGATGTTAAGAAGCATTACTTCATGGGGTTGACAGCGAAATATCCAACTAGGGAGGGAATGGACTACAAACGTCCAAAATGAATGGAAAAAAATTGGTATGTTGTGCATACGTATTCCGGATATGAAAATAAAGTAAAAACAAATTTAGAAAAACGTGTGGAATCAATGGGAATGTCAGACAAAATTTTCCGCATTGTAGTTCCAGAAGAAGAAGAACAAGAAATAAAAAATGGTAAAAAGAAAGTTGTTAAGAAAAAAGTATTCCCAGGCTATGTATTAGTTGAAATTATTATGACTGATGATTCATGGTACGTTGTAAGAAATACTCCTGGTGTAACAGGCTTCGTCGGATCAACAGGTTCCGGCTCTAAACCTATTCCGCTTCAACCCGATGAAGTTGATGTAATCCTAAAAAGAATGGGATTGGACAAAATGGCAACCGAAATTGACTTCTCACTTAAAGATACTGTGCGTGTCATTGAAGGTCCATTTACGGACTTCACAGGGACAATTGAGGAAATTGATATGGACAAGCAGAAGGTTAAAGTTCATGTTAATATGTTCGGAAGAGAGACACCGGTTGAATTGGAATTTACACAAATACAATCTGTGTAATAGCAGATTTTGCTAAATTGACATTAGATAATTTTCACTAAAAAACAACTTGCAATCTTGTCTTATTAATGATAAAATTCTTGTGTTTCCTATGAGTCTCAAATTATAGAGACTTTTGTATATATATAGGAGTATGAGTGGGAGGGTCTAAAGGGCCTAATTTTACCACATCACGGACTATTATAGGAGGTGTGTCTCGTGGCTAAAAAAGTTATTAAAATTGTAAAACTTCAAATTCCTGCAGGTAAAGCTAATCCAGCGCCACCAGTTGGTCCTGCGTTAGGTCAAGCAGGTGTAAACATCATGGGATTCTGTAAGGAGTTTAATGCTCGTACAGCAGAACAAGCCGGTTTGATTATCCCTGTTGAAATTACTGTATTTGAAGACCGTTCATTTACATTTATTACTAAAACTCCGCCTGCTGCTGTTCTTCTTAAGAAAGCTGCTGGAATCGAATCAGGTTCTGGTGAGCCAAACAAGAAGAAAGTTGCTACAGTTAAGCGTGATAAGGTTCGCCAAATCGCAGAAGA
>JAENZK010000148.1 GCA_016841285.1 Guptibacillus hwajinpoensis
ATCATATTTCTCAGTTCTACTGTTTTGTTTGATTCCAACACCCACAACAGTAAAGCATAGCAACAATGCAAGAAATATGCCTGGAATAGCCCCCGCGATCAGCAGTTTTCCTACAGGATTTTCTGTTTGAAGACCATATATGATTAAAGGAATACTGGGAGGTATTAGAGCTGCTAGTGTCCCAGTTGTTGAAGCAACTAACCCAGATGCCAGCGACTCTGAATACCTTGCCTGAATCATTTTTGGAACCGCTATTTTAGACATAACTGAGGTTGCAGCGAGACTGGATCCTGATAATGCTCCAAAGCCAGCACTCGCTATCACAGTAGACACTCCAGCTCCCCCCGGCTTATGACCCACAAACTTTAGGATACTGTCGAAAAGCTCATCTCCAATTCTGCTTTTCGATATTAAATGTGCCATAAATATAAATAATGGAATCGCTGTAAATGTAAAATTATTTACGCTAGAAAAGGGGGTAGTAGACATGATACTTACTAAAGAGTTCATTCCAAGTATAGAATATATTCCTAAAGCTCCTACAAAAAGCAGTACGAATCCAATTGGCATTCCAATCATTAGCAAGATTAGTAACAAGATTAATAGACCTGTTAGCATATCTAATCCCCCCCCCTGATAGCAGATATTTCTTTATCCATAATAGATATTTCATGTTTCGTGTTTTCGTTATATGATCTGTCTATGACTAAACTTATAGAATCACATATTAAACGAATCGTCAGTATTAATATTCCAAAAGTAATAATCATGATTGCTGGAGCCAAAGGATATTTTATTAAACCTGAAGAGAGGGTCCCTTTTTCGAAATAATCCAATCCTTCTAAAAAGTTACTTACCCCTAAAATGATGACAACGATTAAAGCTAATAAACTATATAAAAGAGTTGTCCATCTTTTCATACGTTTAGAAAATTTAGCTGTCAGTACGTCAACACCTACATGACCACCGTACCTATGGGTATAGCTGATGGAGAAATAAACGAGGATGACCATGAAATATTCCCCAGTAATTTCTACGGTCCCTTTAATTGGACTATTAAAGAGCCATCTCAACATAACATCAAGAAATATCCAGATCATCATGAAAAAAATAACAACTGCCGATATTTTTGCTAAAAGGTCGTCGATCTTATTAAGTATTCGATATACAGCTTTCATGCTAAACCTCCCTCGCAAAGATTTAAACGTTCATATTTCATTTTGCAAATCCTTATCAAAACACTGAACGAACCTTTTTGAGCTACAATGCGGTTCGTCCAGTATCATTTTGTTGATATTTTTTATTGATTGACCTTATCCAATTCGTTTTTAAACTTTTCTACAGCATCTTTAAATTGTTGGTCTTGTTTAGAGAGATAGTTTTCAGTAAATTCATCAAATATAGGTTTCCACGCCTTCTTGTCTTCTTCTGTCAACTCATATACTGCGATTTTCCCTGAACTTTTCCATTCATCTAAAAGCTTATCATTTTCTGATGCAAGAAACTCAGTGAAGCTCTTTGTGACTTCCTTCCCTGTCTCGATAATAATATCTTGAATATCCTTAGGTAAGTTCTGGAACACATCTTCATTAATCAAAAATGCAGATCCCGAAGTTCCGAAGCCTAACCCTCGAGTTGTATATTTCATCGGCTCATGCAAACCGAAGGTTTCCGCACCTGAAGGGTAATAGGCAATTCCTTCCGCAATGCCTGTAGTTAATGCTGAATAGGCTTCACCTACAGGCATATGTACTGGAATAGCACCAAACGTTTCCAACACTTCATTTACAGGTCCACCAAAGGTGAAAATCTTAAGTCCCTTCAAATCCTCTGGAGACTTTATCTCCTTATTGGTTGTTAAGATTTCGGCTAAAGGACCAATTGATGTAACAACAGGTCTTACTCCATGGTCTAGATACTCAGCTTCGAGGATTGGACTTTGTTGGGTAATATCCCAGAAAGTTAGGGCCGCATCGCTAGTATCCGTATTGATTAAACCAGGCAAACTCCACAATCCAGATGATACTGGCATGTCACTTGCTGAATAATTAGGTAAACAATGACACATATCAGCTACTCCATCTGCAGTCAAATTTAATAAATCAGCAGCTTTTCCCAGCTGTTCAGCTGGATAGTATTCAAACTGAACACGTCCATTCGTTTTCTTTGTAACCTGTTCCATAAAGGGTTCTATTCCATGAGATGAAAATATATTTTCTTTAGGTACAAGCCCTGCAAATTTTAAGGTTATTGTCTCTGTCTGCTCTGTTTTCTTTTCACTGTCCGTATTAGTATTAGTCCCCGTCTCTTGTGAAGCTGGACTACATGCTACTGTGAAAAGTAGTAAAGCTATTAATATGCTACTAAGTAAAGTTTTTCTCTTAAACATCCTTTTCCCTCCTCAACTAGTTAAACAACACAAGGTATTTCTCTTGTTGCAACTAGAATATCTTTTTTTACTTAATGTAAATGTGCTCAATCAATTCTTTTATCTTATGGTAGCACTGCCATTTTTTAACTATCACCTCCAAAAAAAGTTCAGACCTACTTACTCATTTAAGATTCCAATAGATTATGCTCGTTCGGTAGTCTATTAACTTACCATTTATAAAAAAAGTTGTAAATCAGTTTTATACCAAATTTAATATTAAATTCCTTATATAAAATATTATTACAAAAATATTATGAAGTCAATAATTTTTCTGATTTTTTAAAATATTTTGCTATATTAATATTATTTGACTAAACGTCTCACATTTCCTGCATTATTAGGTAAAAAATAATCACCTATTGCATTTTTACACCAATAAGAAAGAAATAAAAAGTCCCGTACTCAGCAATAGGCACGGAACCCTCAAAAAATGTATTTGCATTAGTTTAATGTATTTTAAGATTTAAGAATTTTGAATGAATTCAAAAACAAATGCTTATTATCAAAATCCTATAAATATTTTTTAAGCGGTAAATTATAAAGACTTGCTATAGTTTCAATATTTTTTGGTTTTTATAATTCCCCAAACACCAATCCCTGTACCTGATACGTTCTTCAGTTAAACAGCTGCTTCTGTAAATTTCAGAGTTACATCTGATACATCAATAACTGCGGCTCCCGTATTTTAGACAGTTGTGAAGGCGTTGTGGATACACAGGCTACTAAACGTTAGCATAAGCCTATACAGTTATAATCAAAATATTAAGCATCCAAGTGGAAGTTAATCATCTTAAGTTCCGTAAATGCTTCAATCCCTTCCCTACCACCTTCTCGACCTAAACCTGACATCTTTACACCACCGAATGGTACATTTGGATTTGTTGCATACCCATTGATACCAATCGAACCTGTGCGAATTGAGCGAGAAACACGGAATGCACGATTAACATCCGAAGTATAGATGCATCCAGCTAGTCCATATTCACTATCATTGGCGATTCGGATGGCTTCTTCCTCCGTTTCGAATGGAATAACACATAGTACTGGTCCGAAAATTTCTTCACGAGCAATCCTCATCTTATTATTCACATCTACAAAAAGGGTAGGATTGATCCAATTTCCGTTTCTCAAATCATCTCCAGGCGTATCACCGCCAAACAGGAGCTTTGCGCCTTCTTCTTTTCCGCTTTCAATATATCCTAAGATTTTTGACATCTGTCTCTTCGTAATAATTGGTGATGATGTTGTAGAAGGATCGAACGGATCTCCAAAGCGGACCATCTTCACCTGTTCCTGGGCATAGTGCAGAAATTCATCCATTATTGATGTGTGAACCAACGCCCGGGTCGGCGTCGAGCAAATCTGTCCTGACAAGATTGTTGAACATAGTCCCATTAATGTTGTTGCAGCAGTCTTTACACTTTTTGTATCTGGGAAAACCAATGCAGCACTCTTTCCACCGAGCTCAAGCGATACCCTTTTTAGGTTGTTTCCGCTTGCAGAAAGAATTTTTTGTCCTACTACAGGACTCCCAGTAAAAGTCACTTTATTGACACCTGGGTGATTAGATAGGGCCTCTCCTGTCTCCGCTCCCCCTGTTACTAAATTGAATACACCCGGTGGCAAATCACTTTCAGCAAGAATCGCCGTTAATCTTAGCGCTACGAGGTTTGTCAACTCCGAAGGTTTCACTACGATGGTGCATCCGCTTGCCAACGCAGGGGCAACTTTCATTGCAAAAGTAATAATCGGTCCATTCCAAGGAAGAATCGCAGCAACAACCCCTATCGGTTCTCGATAGGTCATAAATTGAATGTTGGAATCTTCATATAAACGGGGAAAAGTTTCACCATTTATCTTATCTACATAACTAGAAAAATTGTCAAATATGGATGCAGCATTTTGACCTGAGAAACGGCTGTAGCGGCTATAAGTTATTGGCATACCGTTATCAAGTGTCTGTAGATAGGCAAGCTCCTCTTCATTTTCTAAGATACAATCGGCAATTGATTTAAGAATTCTCTTTCGCTCACTTGCAGACATGCGTGGCCAAGGCCCTTCATCAAACGCTTTTCGAGCTGCGGAGACGGCCAAGTTGACTCCTTGCTGTTCTGCTTCGGGTATGTTAGCGACTATTTCGTTTGTCGAAGGATGGATCTGATTGAAATGAGGACCCTCCCACTGGTGCCATCTTCCATCTATATACAACCTTCCTGAAGAAACACCAATTTTATCCCGCACAGAAAGTACACTTAACATAGAAACTTCCTCCTTCATTTCTAATAAGTAAAACATTTTGTTTGACATTTTATGCTAAATAAGATCAAAATCTTTAGTAGTAATTTAATACGTCCCAAGTATAGATTAATCACTCGGGACGATTAGTTCAGATAATTGACTCCTCACCATCGACAAATAGCAGTTGTCCGGTAATATGCCTAGCCATAGGAGATGTAAGAAATAAAGCTGCATTTACTTGATCCTCTAGTTCAGCAACACGCTTTAATGGAATTGCAGATCGGAATGTTTTTATATCCCCTGAAATACTGGCTGAAATAATATCTTCTAATCCATTACTCATGTTACCGCTTAGCCGGGCTGCTTCATACATGGGTGTAACCGTCGCTCCAGGGCACAAGGCATTTACCCGAACATTATATTCAGCCATCTCTAATGCCGTAATTTTGGTTAATTGCGCTATCGCCGCCTTTGATGTACTGTATGCTGACAAATTCATACGTGGTGTTTTAGCTGCTATTGAAGCTATATTGATAATAACACCCTCTCTTTTTTCACATAGCACTTTTCCTACATGTTTAGAGCAAAGAAAAGTACCTTTCAAATTAATATTCATGATGGAATCCCATTCTTCTACTGATAATTCTATAACTGGTAGAGGGTGTTTACTAAATATTCCTGCACTGTTAATTAATATATCGATTGTATTAAAGTGGCTAACTGCTTCATCGACCATATCCATTACATTTTGTTCATTACTTACATCGCATCTTAAAGCGATTGAAGATCCCCCAAATCTATCAACGATTTCCTTGGTTTCTAATGCTTTTTCTAGCGAAACATCCGTAATAACCACTTTACAACCATGTTCAGCAAACACTTTTGTCAAAGATCGACCAATACCACTTCCAGATCCAGTAATGATTATTACCTTATCTTTTAAATCTAAGTTCATTTTTAGTTTACTCCTAACAATGGATTAATGATTAACGATTACTTCACTTGTTATGAAATTTGCATCTAAACTATCTTAAACTTCATTCACTTGATTAGATTTTTCTTCTAATAGATTACAATCCTTTCGATTCGAAACCGCTTTCTCGAATTCTTCCATTAATATTGGCATTCCAGTTATAAAAGTATGCATTCCAATACTAAATGCAATTTGATAAGTTTCAAGAATTTCATCTATAGTTGCACCCACGCGGAGTGCATTTTTTATATGTGTTTTCAAACCTGGTTCATACAAGTGTGTCGCATTAATATCTACCGCAATATAGATTAATTCCTTTGTTTTTACATCCACATATTCCCTTTTGTCAGGTAAAGAGGCCATTCCAAGATACTTTTCAAAAAATTCAGGATCTATAGCTAGTAAACCATCCCAATATTCATTCCAGTTCCCTTTTTGCTTTATATACTCTTCTTTTAAGTTGATTTTTCTTGCGTCCAATTTCCAATCTATTTTCTCTTTCCCATAAATATCCACGAAAGTTGGAAGACCTGTTGTAAATGTGTGAACCCCGAGCAAACTGATCATTTGGAAGATCTCCAAAAGCTCTTCAAATTTGGCACCATGCTTAAAAGCATTCTGAACATGTACTCGCAGTGCAGGTTCATATAAGTTAGTGGTCACTGCATTCACTGCAATATAAATAAAATCTTTCACCTTAGGTTCTAAAGCCCTTCGTTCCCGAGGAACAGAATAGCAATCCAATAAAGTCTCAAAAAATTCATCATCCACTTCTAATAAATCATTCCAACACTTTGACCAATATCCGTGTGTTTCTTTAAACCGATTCCTTAATTCCAGTTTTTTACCAGTTAATGTTTCGCTCATTATATACACCTCCAAATTGTTACACCAGCACAACATATTGAACTCATATTAATCTATCAGGACACCAGATTCCTCATAAATCGATAAACTCACTTCATCGGAAATTATATTTTTTATAATTAAAAATACAATTTCAATGATGATAATACCAAAAAATATAGGTACTAAAAAAATCAAAGGGTAAAGCGGATATATGTGTCCACCGGCTGGAAAGGCCAAACCTTGGTTTACACTTTCTATTGCATAAAGGAGCCCGTAATATGTTATTAGAAAAAAGAAAATTCCTTCAAAAATTAATAAGGTAATGACAATCATTCTCTGTTTGAACATACTAAACTTTGTAACTAACATGGTTATTCTAGGAAAAATACCCGTCCCATAAGCAAATGCTAGTCCAGGGAATACTGTTAATGGCATAAAATATTTGCCGACTAATTCATATCCTCCTGGTATTGACTTTGCTAGGATGTTTCGACTAAAAACATCCCCAGCAATAAAAAGCATCATTAAAAATAAACTAATACCACTAATCCATAAACCAATGATTTTTAAAACCCTCAGTATCTTGTAACTTCTTAAAAATAGATCAGGCATACATCCACCACCTTAAATGTATTAATTTCTTACATTGTACTTGGCAACCATGTAATCAGACTTGGGAAAATAATGAGTAGACCACAGACAATAATCGTTGAAATTATTGCAAAAACCATTGTATATTTAAATATACCTTCTAAGGGTATTTTACTAACGCCCGAAACAGCATAAACGCTTAATCCAACTGGTGGGGTTATTAAACCTAAAGTACAGATAACCGAAACAAACACTCCAAACCACATTACATCGACATTGATCATCTCTACAATCGGCAAAACAACTGGTAAAGTCATTAGAAAAACAGCTGCACCTTCAATAAACATGAAAAGAATAAAATAAATAATGGTGAGAATGATTAAAATGAGCAAGGGATATTCTATCAAAGATCCGATATTTTCAACTAGTTTCCTAGGTAATAATGAAACTGAAACAAACCTACTAAAAATCTTTGCACCTATTAAAATCAGCATTACCATTCCAGTTACTTTTATGGTTTCGGTAAAAGAATCATAAATAAAATGTTTATTTACATTCCCTAATATGAATGCAGAAATAAAAGCGACGAAAGCTCCAACGCCACCTGCTTCAGTAGGTGTTACGTATCCACCATAAATCCCACCAAAAATAATAAAAGCGATGAAAAATCCGACAAGACATACAGTAATTACTCTTGAAGCTTTAATTGGTTTAAAGTTAGTAACTGTCACCTTTTCATCTTTTGAATCTTCACGTGCTAAAAAAAGAAACATACAAGTAATATAGACTAGTAAAATTAAAATTCCAGGTATAACAGCTCCCATAAATAAATTACCAACTGGAATTTCCGCAATAACAGCAAAAATTATTAATATAAGACTTGGGGGAATAATGGCAGATAAAGAACCTGACACTGCGGCAACCGCTCCTGCTAATTCACTTTTATACCCATGATTTTTTAACTCAGGCACCGCTACTTGAGCTAGAGAAGCAGAGGTTGCGGTACCTGAACCTGAAATCGCTCCTAAAAACCCTCCGACGATTATAACCAATACACCTAACAAGCTTTTTTTACCTCTTGATACATTATAAATGATGGTAAACATATCCTGAACTATTCCTGCATTAAGGATGAATTGAGCCATAAGAACAAATAACGGAACCGTCGTTAGTGTATAGATGGTTGCAGAATTAAATGGATCTGATCCCACTAAACCAGGGATGATTGATCCTCTTCCGATTATTAACAAACCAATAATACCAACAGATAAAAGTAATGAGTGAATATACAAACCAGCTAATAATAAGAAAAAAAACAGGCATAATACAATCACTATAACTAAAATATCTGGCATCTTATTCCCCTCCTAACAGATTTTACTCTCTTCTTTTAAAATAATGGGCTAACATTATTGAAAGTCAGCCCTTTGAATATTTATTCTAAATTCATAATCCCTTCAGGAACTCTACCTCCAGCTTCAACTACTAGATCCCTCCACAATTTAACTACTTCTTTACCTGGAATTCCTCTTTCATTGAGTATGTCAATGTAATTAAACCAAGTATCTTCGATACCCTTTGTTAAGTGTTCCTGAACTTCAGGATCTAACTCTTCTAAGTCAACAAATTTCCCACCTTTATCCAAAAAATAATCTCTCATTTCATCTCCACGATTCGCTACAAAATCTGCTCCTTGAGGGATTAATTCTTCAGCAGTCTCTACCATAATCTGTCTTACATCCTCTGGTAAGCTTTCCCACTTTTCCTGGGTCATCGCAATCGTTGAATTAAAATGACCAAAATTGATGCCCGTAAGTGCATATTTCATTAGATCTTGGAACCCTAAACCAGACCAGTCGGCAACGTTATGAAAAACACCATCGATTGCTCCTCTACTCAATGCCTCAAAAATTTCTGTCCCAGGCATGTTAATGGTATTTGCCCCAATACTTTTATTGTAAATCTCATGGATTCGAGATGCAGATCTTAAAGTTGTTCCGATAACATCATTTACAGAATTAAATTCTTTCCCCCCCGTCGAAATCGTATATTCCATCGTCGTTGGAAATCCCAATACTGCTAATCCCGCATCTCCAAATTCTATTTCAGCAAAAGTTTTCCCATCCTTTAGAGGTACATCACTTTTCAATAAATTGGTAAAAGCCTTTGAAGCAATGTGCACATCAGAATAGGTTAAAGGCAACATTGTAACTTCAGACATAGGAAATCTTTGCGGATCATATATCGCTGAGAGTAAGCTCACATCAGCAACTCCTTGTAGCATGGCATCATATTCTTTACCAAAATCAACCAGTTCTCCGTTGTGAAACTGTTCAAATTGAACTCGACCATTCGTTTTTTCTGTTACTTTTTCCATCCATGGTATCATAAAGCCTTCAATCCATGCATGGCTTGGACTTACACCTGTTGTTACTACTAATTTAATTGGCTCTTCTTCATTAGCAGTGTTTGCAGCATCACCATTTCCTTCTTGATTACTTGTCAGTTCACTCCCCCCTCCACTACAAGCTGTTACCAATAAAAATAACATTGCAAAAACAGCAACATACAAATAGTTCTTTTTGACCATTTGAATCTCCCCTACTATTAATATTTTTTATAATAATTGAACTCTCATGTTAAAAGCGCTTACAATTAAATTTATCTTACAAATTAATTGAGTATTTTGAATTTTAAAGACTTACCTTCATTAATGTATAATACAAATTTTCTATTAAGGGAGCACCTCTCATGTGTAGTTAAGAGGTGCTTTTATATGCTAAAATTCCAAGTAAATAACTATAGCTTCCAACTTCTTAAGAAGTGAGGATTATAAAGCCGAATTATCAAGATCAACTACTACAGTTTTTACCTGAGTAAATTCTTTGATTGCCTCAACTCCGTTTTCTCTTCCCCAACCGCTTGCTTTATAGCCACCATACGGCATTGCCCAGCGCGCATATCTAAAAGTATTTAACCAGACTGAACCCGCCTTGATATTTTTAGCCATTCTAAAAGCTCGAGACATATCTCTTGTCCAAACACCGGACGTTAAACCGTAGGATACATCATTTGCAATTTCAACCGCTTCGTCTTCATCCGAAAATGGAATCAAGCAAACGACAGGGCCAAAAATTTCTTCTTGAGCAATCCGCATCGATGATTTCACATCGGCAAATACAGTGGGTTTGACATAGTAGCCTTTCGAAAATTCACTTGGACGATTTCCACCTGCTGCAATAACGGCCCCTTCTTCTTGACCAATATTAATGTAATCTAATGTCGTATTTAGTTGCTGTTTATGTGCATGGGGACCTAAATCAACATTTGTAAAAGGATCTCCTACTTTTAACTCATTCGCTTTTTTGGCATATCTTGCGACAAATTCTTTATAGATGTCTCGATGTACAAGTACACGAGCTCCTTGTGAGCAACTTTGACCTGTCAATGAAAAACCATTCGTAAGCGCGGATTCAAAAGCAGCATCCAAATTCGCATCCGGGAAAATCACTTGAGGCGCCTTTCCGCCAAGTTCAAAACCTAACTTCTTCATATTAGTGGAAGCTGCATTCATTAAATCTTTTGCAGTACTTGTTGATCCTGTAAAAGAAATTTTATCTACTTCCATATGGGAAGATAATGCATTACCAACCGTTGATCCACGACCAGTTATGACATTAACGACTCCTGGAGGAAACCCTGCTTTTTCAACTAGTTTCGCAAATTCTAGGGCTGTCGTTGGGGTACTACTTGCAGGTTTTAATACAACAGTATTCCCTGCTGCTAACGCTACGGAAAGCTTCATCGCGATCATCAATAGAGGGACATTCCAAGCCGTTATCGCACCCACAACACCTAAAGGTTCTCTAATCGTAAAAACATGCTTACCCTCTTCAAACGGAATGGTTTCCCCGTGGATTTTATCAGCAATCCCCGCGTAGTAATACCACCATTGATGATGGATTTGGGCTTCACGTACTGCAATATGGTAAGGCTTACCCATCTCCAATGTTTCGATTCTAGCTAAATGTTCTGCATTTTGTTGTACTAATTGTCCCATATTGCGTAATATTTCAGCACGTTGATATGTACTCATCTTCC
>JAENZK010000149.1 GCA_016841285.1 Guptibacillus hwajinpoensis
CCCAGCCTGCTGTAAGGAAATGCCAACCTAAATATAATCTAATTAAAGTTAAAGCACCTGCTGCAATGTTACTTTCTCTTAACCATTTGTTAATCATGATCTATTCTTCCTTTCGGATTTAATTTAATAATGTTCTCTACATGAATAAGATTACCACGATTTTTAATGTTCCAATAGTACCTTGTGAATCTATTCACAATTCGTTAAAAAAGTTATGACAGATTATTGAAATCTATGAAAAAACACTAGCAACTTTCGTAAAGAAAGCGTCGTGAATTTAAAAAATAAGCAGGAAATCCACGTTATGAATTCCCTGCCCATTCTTATTTTTATAAAAGGCTCTTTTCTAAGGTTCGTTCAAATAAATAGACGGATGAATTCCGCTTAATGAGCCAATTAGGTGTAAATTAGCCAAAATAGACGGAGACATTCCGACTAATTGATTTTAAACCGCAAAAAAAGGTGACTTTTCTTTGGATAACCGGAAAAGCTCCGCTTATTTTAGCCAAAATGAGCTCTTTTTTGAAAATAACCGGAAACCATCCGCTTATTTGTTAGCCTTCCGAGGGGGTTATCCTATCAGCCTGCTTTTCTTCCATAAACAACAAAGTTTACGTAAACAGTCTTATAAAAAAATCACTACAGCCGTCCCGATTTGAAAATCGAATAAATGATAAACAAAAACATAAGGGTGGCCACAATCGAACCGATTTCGATCACCGGTATTTGCCATAAAAGATTGGCTTGATCGGCAATCGCAGAACCGATAATGAGACCAACCATTAAAATACTGAAGGCCAAAAGAATGATACTAAAAGCAAGACGGTTGCTTATTTTATCTAGCCTTTGTAAAAAAAGCTGGAGTTCAGGCACGCTTATTTTAAAATGTAAATCCCCATTTTGAATCGTTTTCGAAAGATCTCTTAAATTTTTAGGAACCTGTGATAGAAATTGAGCATTTTCGGTCCATTGTTTCCATGATTTTTTTAAAATAGCAGTTGGTTCGTACCGTAAGAGGAACAACTTTTCACCAAATGGCTCGGCTGCCTTCATGATGCTAAACTCCGGATCGAGGTTTTCAATAATTCCCTCGAGCACGATCAGCGTTTTCGCTAAAACCGTTAGATCCGAAGGGATTTGGATTCGATGATGATAGATAACGGCCAACAAGTCATTGATTGCTTCACTGAGCCGAAGCTTGCTAAAAGAAACATCGTAATACTTCATGACCAGTTTATCAATTTCATTATAAAAGGAAGTCATATCGGTTTCTTTCGAAAGCATGCCCATAGAAGAAATGGCTTTAATAAGACCGTCCGTGTTGCCGCGCTGTAAATGGATGATCATCGACGCAAAGTGAAATTTTGTATCATCATTCAGACGGCCCACCATGCCAAAGTCTAAATAGGCAATCCGATTTTCCGGCAATACATAAATGTTGCCCGGATGCGGATCCCCATGAAAAAATCCTTCGATAAAAATTTGCCCAAGCATCGATTGTGTAATTCGATCTGCAATCAGTCTGCGATCATATCCTTCAGCCTCAAGCCTTTCAATGTTGCTAACCTTGATTCCTTGTACAAAATCCATCGTTAAAACTTTTTTAGTCGTATACTTCCAATGAACATGGGGAATCACAATTTCAGGTCGATAAGTAAACTGCTTGGCGATTCGTTCACAATTTCTGCCTTCAATATAATAATCAAGCTCAGCCCGTAATGTTTTTGCAAACTCGTTAATCATTTTGCGAATTTCATAGGTTTTCGCCCATGAAATTTTTGACTCCATCGCCCTAGCTAAATCATCGAGGATTTCCAAATCGGTTTCGACAAGGGGCACGATATCTGGGCGCTGGATTTTTACCGCTACATGTTCTCCTGTTTTGAGATGTGCACTGTGAACCTGACCGATGGACGCTGAAGCAAGCGGTGTTTCGCTAAAATCTTGAAAAAGATTCTCTAACGTATCACCCAGCTCTTCCTCGATAATTTGCCGAACCTGCTCAAAAGGGAACGATGCAACATGATCCTGCAGCTGCTCAAGCTCCAGCGCGATTTCCTTAGGAATGAGGTCGCGACGAGTACTGGCAATTTGTCCAAGCTTAATAAACGTTGGTCCCAACCCTTGCAAAATATTACGAAGCTTCACGCCAACACTTTGCTTGTTTATCAGTTTTTCAGATTCCTGCTGTTTTTTTGATAAAATTTGATTGGAAAGGCCGAGACGATACACAAAGTAACTAAAGCCGTTACGTAAAAATGCATTCACGATTTCTTGGTATCGCCCAGCATGTTTAATTTTTTTTCCAAGCAATGTAGTCACCTCCAAGCGTTGCCATTCTACTTTTATCATACAGCATTTGGAAATTGTGGTTGAGGTTGAATTTTGTATATTTGTGAACAGATTGGTCCACAAATGAGTTAGCTGTACATTGTTTGTTTTGCAAAATTAGATTATAGTAGATTCAATTTATTAATTTAAGAAAAAGGTGCTTTACTGTGACGAGAGAAATTAAATGGACAGAGATTACAAACAGCGACCAGGGTAATTTAGAAAAAGTCCTGAAAATATACGACCAGGCTCTCCCTATTGAGCTGCGGGAACCCCATGATATTTTTCAAAAAGGGTTAAAATATGCAGCGAGTAGCTTTCCAAATAATTTTCGCTTTTTAGTGGGCGTGGAGGATGATACGGTTGTTTCTTTTGCAACAGCACACTATTTAGCAGAGGTGAATGCGGGCTTCATCGTTTATATAGCGACGAACCCGTTAGTTCGTGAGAGGGGAATAGGGTCCCAAACGTTATTAAAAATCGAAGAGTTGCTAAATAAAGATGCCTTATCTGCGGGAAATAACTCGCTCCGGTTATCAATTTTAGAAACAGAAATCGAAGAAATGGTTCATACTAAGGAGGAAAAAGAGGACTGTATCAAAAGGCAACGTTTCTTTGGAAAAAATAACTATCATAAGTTTGAAGGAATCGATTACTTACAACCGCCATTACACGGTGGAGGTGAAGGAGTTCCACTGCATCTTTTTATAAAAAATATTCAGGGGGATCCGACTCTAACACAGGATGAAATCAATAAAATTGTTCAAGCAATGTACCGGGAAAAATATTATGCAGTGAATGGAATCGACTTAGCGGTTTTAAACAATTGTTTGAGGGAAATGAAGGTTGAAATATTATCTTAAAATAATAATAAAGCTTGGAGTATGCTATATACCCCAAGCTTTAATTTTATTTATTATTACGCTGAATGTGTTGCAGCTTTTTCAGCTTTTTTGTTGCCTTGTTTGTTAATTAATTTGCTTAAGTAAGGTAATACCCAGCGGTCTAAACCGAATTTACCAGCATTGTAGCCAGCTGCTGCGACGAAGATACCAAGCAAAATGTCTAAAGGATTGGAAGAAATTGTTCCAGCAAACATGAATGAGAAATTCATAACCATCATAAAGAATACAGCTGCAGTTGTTAAACATCCTAAGATAAGTCCTAAACCGATTAAAAATTCTCCCCAAGGAACAAGGACATTGAATAAGCCAACATTAGGCATTGCAACATTTTCTAAAAATCCTACATAAGTTGGATAAACGACTACATCATGTGATACGACTGGATTAGCAATGGCACCTTTTAAGAATCCACTTGCATCAAATCCCCCGGAGATTTTGCCCCAGCCTGCTGTAAGGAAATGCCAACCTAAATATAATCTAATTAAAGTTAAAGCGCCTGCTGCAATGTTGCTTTCTCTTAACCATTTGTTAATCATAATTATCTCTTCCTTTCAGGAATAAGTGGAATAATTGCTATAGGTAAAGATTACCACCATCAAAAATAAAAAAGAATATAGTTTTGACGTTATTCACAAAGTGTTAAAAAAGTTATGACCAAATAGTGAAGTTTGTGTCTAAACATAACCAACTTTCATAAAGTTACTAAACGAAAAAGTATTAATTGGTGCTGTCCCCATACCGCGGTTGGTACGCCAGTTGTTACGTCAGCAGTGCCTTCGGCGGTGCCTGTCCCCGCACGTCAGTTGGTACTTCAGTTAGTGCCATCATTGTCCCTGTCCCCACACCGCACTTCACTTCAAATTTATCTATTGACAGAACCGTATTACGATATATAATACAGTTAGAACACATAATACAACTAACACAGCAAGATGAGAGGAGGCCTAAAGCTTACATGTTCCAATTAGATATGCGCAGTCGGGTACCCATCTATGAACAGCTCGTTGAAAAGCTGAAAGACTTAATTATCAATGAAGTGCTGAAAGCAGATGAACAATTGCCGTCCGTCCGCCAGCTGGCAAAAGACTTAACGATTAATCCGAATACAATTCAAAAAGCTTACCGAGAATTAGAACATCAAGGCTATATTTACTCAGTGCCAGGGAAAGGCAGTTTTGTCACTCCGCCGTCAGAGATCAACAAGGGGGAAAAGGTGAAGAAGATGAAACAAGAATTAATAAAGTTAATTTCAGAGGCCATTTTTCTAGGAGTCAAAAAAGAAGAAATTGTCACGCTCATTGAAGAGGCTGAGCAGTCCGTCAAAGGGGGCGAAAAATAGTGATCAACATAAAAAATATCCGCAAATCCTTTGAAGACATGGAAGCTGTCAAAAATGTGAGCTTACATATAAACAAAGGTTCCATTTACGGTTTGCTGGGATCAAACGGAGCTGGTAAAACAACTCTTCTTAAAATTTTAGCTGGAATTTATCGTCAGGATAGCGGTGAGGTTCAAATCAACAACCAACCCGTGTTTGAAAATATCCAAATGAAACAGAAAATCATCTTTTTACCAGACACGTTGTTCTTTTTCTCGCAATATACGATTAAACAAATGGCCCATTATTATAAAAGTCTATTTCCATCATGGAATGAGGAGCGGTACCAAAGGCTGGGTGAAGTTTTTCCAATTGAACAAAACAAAAAAATCCACCGCCTTTCAAAAGGAATGCAGCGTCAGGTTGCCTTTTGGTTAACACTCTCCACAATGCCTGAAGTACTAATTTTAGATGAACCGCTTGATGGCTTGGATGCCGTTATGCGTCAAAAGGTAAAAAATCTGCTTGTCCAGGATGTGGCGGAACGGGAAATGACAGTTCTTATTTCTTCACACAACCTCCGAGAAGTAGAAGATATTTGCGACCATGTCGGGATTTTGCATAATGGTGAAATTATTATTGAAAGAGATTTAGATGATCTCAAATCAGATATTCATAAAATTCAAGTGGCCTTTAAAGCGGGCGAAACACCGGCTGAATTTTTACAAGACCTAGATGTTCTTTATCAAGAGTCTCGTGGAAGTGTTCTCCTGTGTATTGTAAGAGGGAAGGAAGAGGACGTGACAAGAAAAGTTCAATCGTTCCATCCAGTTCTGTTTGATATATTGCCACTAACATTGGAAGAAATCTTTATTTACGAAATGGGGGATGTCGGCTATGCAATCGAAAGTATCATGGTTTAAACGCGGTATTGTTACGCAAGATCTACGAAATGTCGGTTGGATCGGCATCATCTATCAAATTGCGTTGCTATTTACATTGCCATTACAAATTTTTATGATGCACCAGGCGGAGCATTTGCCTTACAACTATCGTGAGGGAGAGAATCTTTTCTCGGTTTTACCAGAAATCCAGGTATTGTTAATGTTTACGGTTCCGGTGATTCTATCTATTATTTTATTCCGTTATTTGCAGGTGAAGGTGCCGGCTGATTTTATTCACAGTCTGCCGATTAAAAGATCAGCACTGTTTCACCATCATGCGCTCATTGGAATTTTTATATTAATAGTACCCGTCGTAATCACAGCAATTTTCATCGTCATTGAACATGGGGCGCTTGGATTAGCGGATTATTTTTCAATCTTAGATATTACTAAGTGGGCCGGCCTAACAATCGTTATGAATGTGTTCGTGTTTGCGCTGACGACGTTAATTGGCGCTGTTACGGGGATTTCAGCGGTATCAGTTGTACTGACTTATATTTTTCTAGTATTTCCTGCCGGGATTATGATTTTGCTTTATCAAAATGTAAAATATTTTATATTCGGATTTGACTATGATTATTATTTTGATCAAAACATAGAATATTTAACTCCGATTGTTCAGATGGCTGAAATTTATCATCGGAGCATCTCAGCTAAGGCAGTCTTGATTTACATTGTTCTATCGATTGTTTTTTACCTATTAGGAATTTTTGCTTATAAAAAAAGACAAATCGAAGGTGCGACACAAGCCATTGCTTTCCGCTCTTTAAAGCCGATTTTTAAATATGGGGTTACGTTTTGCTTCATGCTACTAGGTGGTACGTATTTTGGCGAAACACAACAAGGCGAGATGGGCTGGATCATATTCGGATATATTTTCGGATCTGTTTTTGGCTACATCATTGCCGAAATGGTATTGCAAAAAACGTGGCGGATTTTCCACAAAATGAAAGGCTATCTGATTTATGCAGTTGCTGCTGTGGTGCTTGGCCTTCTATTGAGTTTTGATATGACTGGTTATGAAAAAAAGCTGCCGGATGCATCGGAAATTGATCGTGCCTATTTTGGATATAATGTTCATTGGTTAAAAAATGAGTATCCGGATACGCCTGAATATGCAATGCCAGAGACTAAATACTCAGAGGTAAATCAGGTAAATGCCTTAAATGAATCAAATCTTTACTTTTTTAAGGAATCTGAAAATATTAATTCGATTATGAATCTTCATCGGAAGTTGATCGAAAATGGGGACCAAGTAACGAGTCGACAATCTTATCAATATATTGTTGTTGCCTATGAATTGAAAAATGGCGAGAAATTAGTCCGCCAGTATAAAATTCCTGAAGGTGGCTACGAGGACCAGTTGAAGCCCATCTACGAATCACAGGAATATCGATATTCAAACAACGAATTATTAAGATTAAAAGAAGAAATCGGCATAGATAAAATTGCAGTGAATTCAAATTCTGTTATTCCGAAAAAATTCAATACGGTCGATCCGAAGCAAATTGAGGAAATCATCAATGCCCTTAAGTCAGATATGCTCCAGGAACCGTATAAAGATATCGTAACAGAGCGCGAACCATGGGGAGAAATTGAAATATTATTAGAAAATAACCAACGTTTGTATGTTCCGTGGAAAAAGTCTTATCATCAATTTGATAATTGGCTAAAAGAAAATAATTTGCTTGAACAAGCAAGAGTCGTGCCAGAGGATCTAATGTTTGTGGCTGTCATTCAAAATAAAAATGCGGCTGCTGCTCCGAGGGGGCCCGTAGATTCTTTTGAAAGCATGTTTAAGAACTATGAAAAACCTTTAATCATCGAGGACCCAAGCCAGATGGAAGAATGCTTGTACGAAGCATCATGGCGCATGGAGCATGAATACTTAATCGCTATCTATTACAAAAACAGCAAAGAGCCGTCCTATCATAGCCTAGAAAATGTTCCATCCTTTATCGCAGATCATTTTAAATAAGGATTAATTTGACCAGCATAGCTTTGCCGCTATGCTGGTTTTTCTGTTTTGTTAGGTGCCAGTCCCCGCGCGTCAGTTGGTACGTCAGTGGTGCTGTCGGCGGTGCCAGTCCCCGCACGGCAGTTGATGTGGCGGTAGTAGCCAGAGTGGTGCTGCCAGTAGTGCTGTCGGCGGTGCGTCCAGCGGTGCCAGTCCCCATGCTGCGGTTGGTACACCGGTAGTGCTGTCAGTAGTGCCAGTCCCCACACCGTGGTTGGTGTTGCAGGAGAAACGTTTGCCGTTGTCGAATTATGGATATAGGAGAAGAAAATTGAATTTTGATTATATTGGAGGTAAATCCCTATGGAAAATACAATATTGGTCCCTGTTGATGGTTCCGACCATTCAAGAAGAGCATTGAAATTTGCCGTTCATATCGCAAAAGGCCTTCAAGCAAAAATCATCGTTTTAAACGTCCAATTAAGCCTAAACACACGCAATGTTAAAAGATTTATAAGCCAAGAGGAATTACATGAATATCAAGAAGGCGAAGCACAAGAAGCAATCGATAAAGTGCTAGATATCGTCCAGGACCAAGGCTTAGAGGTTGTGACTAAATCTAGAATCGGATTACCTGATATGGAAATTTGCAAAGAAGCAGAGGAAGAAGAAGTAACAATGATCGTCATGGGTACAAGAGGCTTAGGTGCATTTAAGAGAAATATACTAGGCAGCGTCAGCTACAGTGTGCTGCATGAAGCACCTGTTCCGGTGACTGTGGTGCCTTAATTAAACAAACCCACACGTTGAATTGAGCGTGTGGGTTTTCCTGAATTTGCGGTTATTAATTTAGCTCTGTTATTATTCATTGTTGATCTCATGTAGGTATGAGAATAAATAGGCGGAGGATTTCCGGCTAATGTAAAAAAGGCCGCTAAATAAGCAGATATAGGAGGAGAGATTCCGATTAACATCTCTAAATAGGCCAAATTTCAATGATTTGGATCATATAAACGGAAAAGCTCCCCTTATTTTTAAGGAAATATGGGTATTTTGAAAAATAACCGGAATTTTCCGCTTATTTTTCAAACACATTACTATCAACAATGAAGAGCCACAGGGTCTGACCCTGTGGCTCAAGCCCCGCATCCCAAACCAAACAAGATATTACCCAACCCACGTCTTCCTCTTGCGAACATTGGTTACAATTAATATAATAGAAAGGTTAAAGAGACTAAGAGGACGTGTCTTCATGGTAGAAAAAGAATCAGCAAAAATTCCAATTCGACTAAAGCTAGTAACCGAAATTCGCGATGGTGCAGGCCGTAAAGAACTGCTAACAATCGAAGAAGAAGGTACTTTATATTCGAAAGAGGATGCAACTTTCCTTGCCTATAAGGAAATGATGGAGAATGTCGGCCAGATTTCGAATATTATAAAAATCAAAGGTGATGAAGTTTCGATCATGCGCTCTGGCGGGATTTCCATGCGTCAGACCTACAAAAAAGGCGCGACAACATCCGGGTCCTACCAAAGCCCATATGGAATGATGGAAATGGTCGCAAAAACTGAAAACATTGATTTTACAAATCGTACTGAATCTCGAAAAGCTAAGTTAATTCTCTCTTATCAGTTGCAAATGCAGGATGAATGGGTTGGCCGCCACCGGCTGACTTTTATGATAGAAAAAATACAATAGAAACAAAAGTACATACATAGCAGACCAAAAATGAAGGAGGATTCTTCGATGAATATCGTTGAACAAGTAAAAGAACGATTAAAGGAAGAAATAAAAGCAGCTGTCATTAAAGCGGGGCTTGCAAGTGAAGCTGAAATCCCTGAAGTGATTTTGGAAATACCGAAAGAAAAAGCACATGGTGATTATGCAACAAATATGGCGATGCAGCTGGCACGTGTGGCTAAAAAAGCACCACGTATGATTGCAGAGCAGCTTGTTGAAAATTTTGATAAAACAAAAGCTTCTATTGAAAAAATTGAAATCGCTGGACCAGGCTTTATCAATTTTTACATGAATAATAGTTACCTTACTGACTTAATCCCAACGATTCTTGAAGCTGGCTCCGAATATGGACAGACTAACACTGGTAAGGGCCAAAAAGTTCAGGTCGAGTTTGTATCTGCAAACCCTACAGGTGACCTTCATTTAGGGCATGCCCGTGGTGCGGCGGTTGGTGATACATTGTGTAATGTTTTAGCCAAAGCAGGCTATGACGTAAGTCGCGAATATTATATTAATGATGCGGGGAACCAAATTCATAATTTGGCTCTTTCAGTGGAGGCTCGTTACCGTCAGGCCTTAGGTCAAGAGGCGGCAATGCCGGAGGATGGCTATTATGGTGCTGACGTGGTTGGTATCGGCCAAAAGCTTGCGGAAGAGCAGGGCGATAGTCTTTTACAAAAAGATGAGCAAGAACGTTACAAGTACTTCCGCGAATATGGATTAAAATTCGAGTTAGCCAAGCTTCGTGAGGACTTAAAGCAATTCCGTGTTGAGTTCGATAATTGGTTCTCAGAAACTTCTTTATATGAAAACGGCAAAATCGAAGTAGCATTAGATGCGCTGCGCGAAAAAGGTGAGCTTTATGAAGAGGACGGGGCAACTTGGTTCCGTTCAACAACTTACGGTGATGACAAAGACCGTGTATTAATTAAAAATGATGGCAGCTTTACGTACTTAACACCGGATATTGCTTACCATCAAGATAAATTAAAGCGTGGCTTTGAAAAGCTGATCAACATTTGGGGAGCAGACCATCACGGTTATATTCCACGAATGAAGGCAGCGATTCAAGCACTTGGCTACAATGCCGATACATTGGAAGTAGAAATTATTCAAATGGTTAACCTTTTCCAAAACGGCGAAAAGATGAAAATGAGTAAGCGTACAGGTAAAGCAGTAACACTTCGTGAACTTATGGAAGAAGTAGGAATTGACGCAATGCGATATTTCTTTGCAATGCGCAGCCCGGACAGCCATTTAGATTTTGATTTAGATTTAGCTGTATCAAAATCAAACGAAAACCCGGTTTATTATGCACAATATGCACATGCCCGTATTTGCAGTATGCTGCGCCAAGGTGAAGAGCAAAACCTTTCTTATGAGGGAGCGCTTGAGTTTTCACATATCGGAGCCGAAAAAGAAATCGACCTATTGAAAAAGCTAGGCGAATTCCCAGAAGCAGTGGCGGAAGCAGCAGAAAAAAGAATGCCACACCGCATAACAAATTATATCTATGAATTATCATCTGCTCTACACAGCTTCTATAATGCTGAAAAAGTAATCAACCTTGAAGAGCTTGAAAAATCAAAAGCACGCCTTGCTTTGGTCAAAGCTGTTCAAATCACATTGAAAAATGCATTAGATATCGTTGGAGTATCTGCACCGGAAAAAATGTAATAAGCGTTTGTTGGAACCCTCGGGAGACTTTGGCCCGGGGGTTTTTTGCTGTTTGTTGTAACTGCGGTATCAACTGAAGCACCAACTGAAGCACCAACTGAAGCACCAACTGCACAGCGGGGACAGGCACTGGTGAAGGTGCAACTGACGGCACCACTGGCGTACAAACCGCGGTGTGGGGACAGACACCAGTGAAGGCACAGCTGTTGTACCCGC
>JAENZK010000150.1:0-3249 GCA_016841285.1 Guptibacillus hwajinpoensis
TTGACTTATCGTAGGGAGGAGTCCTGAAGTTTGCTAGGCGATAGGCGCTGGAGCTAGACATAAATATATTCTCATAGGAGAGGAAATTATGAGTATTTTAACTGTCAAAAATTTAAGCCATGGCTTTGGAGATCGTGCCATTTTTAATGATGTCTCCTTTCGTCTTTTAAAAGGAGAGCATATTGGGTTAATTGGTGCAAATGGCGAAGGTAAATCTACCTTCATGAATATCATTACTCGAAAACTTGAACCAGATGCTGGAGATGTGGAATGGTCGAAGAATGTTCGTGTAGGCTATCTTGATCAGCATACCGTGCTTGAAAAAGGATTAACGATCCGTGATGTACTGAAAAGTGCATTCCAATATTTGTTTGATCTTGAAACTGAAATGAACCAAATTTATGAAAAGATGGCGGATGCAACTCCTGAAGAACTTGAAAAATTGCTTGAAGACGTTGGAACGATTCAAGACCTTTTAACAAATAATGATTTTTATATAATTGACGCAAAAGTTGAAGAAGTTGCGCGCGGTCTTGGCTTGCAGGATATCGGCCTTGAACGTGATGTTACTGATTTAAGTGGTGGCCAAAGAACAAAAATCCTTCTTGCTAAACTATTGCTTGAAAAGCCAGATATTTTGCTTTTAGACGAGCCAACCAACTACTTGGATGAGCAGCATATTGAATGGTTAAAACGTTACCTTCAGGAATATGAAAATGCGTTTATCTTAATCTCCCATGATATTCCTTTCCTTAATAGCGTCATTAACTTGATTTATCATATGGAAAACCAAGAACTGAATCGCTATGTAGGGGATTACGACAACTTCATGAGTGTGTATGAAATGAAAAAGCAGCAGTTAGAATCTGCATATAAAAGGCAACAACAGGAAATTGCAAAACTTAAAGACTTTGTTGCTCGTAACAAAGCAAGTGTTGCCACAAGAAATATGGCGATGTCCCGTCAGAAAAAGCTGGATAAAATGGATGTTATTGAATTAGCAAAGGAAAAGCCAAAGCCAGAATTTAATTTTAAAGAAGCCCGCACATCGAGCAAACTTATTTTTGAGACAAAGGATCTTGTCATTGGTTATGATGAGCCCCTTTCTCGAGCCTTAAACTTAAGAATGGAGCGCGGCCAAAAGCTTGCCCTTGTTGGTGCTAACGGAATTGGTAAAACAACCTTGTTACGAAGCATTCTTGGGGAAATCAAGCCGATTTCAGGTACTGTTGAACGTGGTGAAAATATATATATTGGTTATTTTGAGCAAGAAGTAAAATCCTCCAATAATAACACATGTATAGATGAGATATGGAATGAGTTTCCTCATTTCAATCAATATGAAGTCCGTTCTGCCCTTGCGAAATGCGGTCTGACTACAAAGCATATTGAAAGTAAAGTAGAAGTATTAAGCGGTGGAGAAAAAGCTAAAGTTCGTTTATGCAAGCTGATTAATAATGAAACGAATTTACTTGTTTTGGACGAGCCGACAAACCACCTGGATGTTGATGCAAAAGAAGAATTAAAGCGTGCGCTTAAGGCTTATAAAGGCAGCATTTTATTAATCAGCCACGAGCCTGAATTTTATAACGAAGTAGCCACTGAAGTGTGGAACTGTGAATCTTGGACAACGAAGGTGTTTTAATTTAAGTAGGGACCGGCTACTGGACCCTCTGACGATGAGCCCTCTGCCATTTAATGGTAGGGGGCTTCGTTTGTATTTACGAAATGAAGACCTTTTATCTTGATCTTCTGACTGATTTCGGTCTTCATAGTATCTGTGAAGACACTTTTTTCTATTGTCCCTCTGTGCTTTTGTCTTCATCAGCCTCATGAAGACATTTTCCGTGGGAATCAGGCTTAATTTCGGTCTTCATTATGCTCATGAAGACAATTTTCCATGGCGTTCCAATGAATTTTTGTTTTCATCTTGCTCATGAAAACAGTTCTCCCTTTTTCCAGACCTAGTTTTGGTCTTCATCCCCTTTATGAGGACACTTTTTTCCTTTTGAATAGCGAGTTTTTGTTTTCATCGTCTGCATGATGACCATAATCAAAGCTGTCCCAATAAGTTTTGGTCTTCATAAACCCTATGAAGACTATTTTGTCTATTGCTGACTTCAGAATATGTCTTCATATTCATTCGCCTAACAAAACCACTTACAACTCACGGCTTTTACCTATACTCCTACGAACAGCCCACTCAACTATCGGCCATGGCACTGTCTTTTTCAATAAACCGATGACTTTTGCCCCTTTCCCGATTGGATAGCGAAACCGAGGAGATGGAGTCAAACAAATTTTTAAAATCGTATTAATAACCTCCATTGGATCACCGGCATTGGAGGCAGATTTTTTTGCCTCATCAAAAATCCCAACTAAAAATGGATAGTAATCTGATTCGTTATCCAGTTTAATTTCTCCCAAGCTCTTATCCCATATTTTTGTCTTATAAGCACCGGGTTCAACTAAACTTACATGAATATTAAACGGCAGCAGCTCCAAACGTAATGATTCGCTAAATCCCGCTACGGCAAACTTTGAGGATGTATAGGGCGCCATTCCTGGAAATCCAAATTGCCCACTAATGCTGCCCATATTAATAATTTTCCCACTTCGTTTTTCTCTCATTGAAGGCAAAAATGCTTTCGTAACAGCAACAGTACCAAAAAAGTTCGTCTCAAATTGCTGCTTCCAATCTTCCATTAAAACATCCTCAACAACACCGCCTAAACAAAAGCCTGCATTATTTATTAAAATATCAACTCCACCATACTTTTCCAACACATATTGCATTAGTTCCCTAATCTGGTGCTCCTCAGTGACGTCCAAATGTTGAATATCTAAACTATCTTCAAAACCATGCTCTTGAATTAGCTTTAGTAGATCTCCATTCTTTTCAACATTACGCATGGTTGCAATTACAAAAAAACCTTGCTTTACTAACTCAACAGCTGTTAATAAGCCAAATCCGCTGCTGGCCCCTGTGATCAATACTATTTGTTTATTTCGCATTATTACCGTTTTTCCTCCGGATTGTTTCTTTGAAAATATGTAGATACGTACAAGATATCATACCAAAGTTTACAAAGTTAATTGAAAGTTAATTTGGGGGTTAATTACCAGTCCGGTCATGTAAAAATAATCTAGACTTGTGTGAGTCTCGGACGGACTTCGGACTCGATTGCCAGAAACATGGCCCCCGCTGTCCGAACCTCTAGCTACTTCGGACTCATCCTCCAAAAACAG
>JAENZK010000150.1:3349-10945 GCA_016841285.1 Guptibacillus hwajinpoensis
CATGGCCCCCGCTGTCCGAACCTCTAGCTACTTCGGACTCATCCTCCAAAAACAGAAGCCACTCTGTCCGAACCCCTAGCTACTTCGGACTCAATCTTCAAAATCATGGCCCCCGCTGTCCGAACCTCTAGCTACTTCGGACTCATCCTCCAAAAACAGAAGCCACTCTGTCCGAACCCCTAGCTACTTCGGACTCAATCTTCAAAATCATGGCCCCCGCTGTCCAAACCCCAAGCTACTTCGGACTCATCTCCCAAAAACAGAAGCCCTGCTGTCCGAACTGATCTAATACAAAAAAGCATGGTGACTATCCCATGCTTTTTTTGCCTATGCTATTTTTTCTTATTTCATATTGGCCCTTAAAACAACCCTATCGCCTTACCATCTGCATCCACATCCATATTTAATGCGGCAGGTTTCTTCGGTAAGCCTGGCATTGTCATTACATCACCTGTCAGAGCAACTAAGAATCCTGCTCCAATTGATGGACGAAGCTCTCTTACTGTAATTGTAAATCCTTCTGGTCTGCCAAGCTTGGCTGGGTCATCTGAAAGAGAATATTGTGTTTTCGCCATACAGATCGGCAGCTTATCCCATCCAAAAGACTTGTATTCTTCAATTTGTTTTCTTACTTTAGGGATAAAATCGACCCCAGATGCGCCATATACTTTTTTGGCTATGGTTTCAATTTTCGCTTCAATTGAATCATTTATATCATATAATGGTTTAAAGTTGCTTTCTTGTTGATCTAAAACATTTAAGAGTTTTACAGCTAGGTCAATTCCACCTTCGCCGCCTTTTGCCCAAACATCTGACAACGCAACAGCATAGCCCTTCTCTTCACACCATTTTTCGATGTATTCAACTTCTTTGTCTGTATCCGTGATGAAACGGTTAATAGCAACAACAAAAGGTAATCCGAAGCTTTGGACTGTTTCGATATGCTTTTGTAAATTTTCCATACCTGTTTTTAATGCATCTAAGTTTTCCGCAGTGAGGTTAGCCTTATCAACACCACCATGCATTTTCAAAGCGCGTATTGTTGCAACAATAACAACTGCTTTTGGATCAATATTACCTAAGCGTGATTTTATATTTAAGAATTTTTCAGCACCGAGGTCTGCACCAAATCCAGCTTCAGTAACTACATAATCGCCTAGTTTGCTGGCTAATTTAGTTGCAATGATGCTGTTACAGCCATGAGCGATATTCGCAAATGGTCCGCCATGAACGATAGCTGGTGTATTTTCTAATGTCTGTACTAAATTCGGCTTGATTGCTTCCTTCAATAATAATGTCAAGGCACCTTGTACACCTAGATCTCTAACAGTAACAGGCTGCTTGTTAAAATTGTAGCCAACAACGATATTGGACAGCTTTTCTTTTAAATCAGTTAGGTCTTTTGCTAGGCAAAGAATGGCCATAATTTCAGAGGCAACTGTAATATTAAATCCATCTTCTCTTGGTACCCCTTGTAATGGCCCTCCAAGTCCGACAACAACTTGTCTTAACGCACGGTCATTTAAATCCACAACCCGCTTCCACGTAATTCTTCTTGTATCAATTTGACACTCATTCCCTTGGTGAATATGGTTATCCATAAAAGCTGCAAGGGCATTATTAGCTGTAGTGATCGCGTGAAAGTCTCCTGTGAAATGAAGATTGATATCTTCCATTGGCATGACCTGTGAGTAACCACCACCGCTGGCACCACCTTTAATTCCCATCGTTGGGCCTAGTGATGGCTCCCTCAATGCAACAATAGTTTTATGACCGATCTTATTTAACGCTTGTCCAAGTCCAACTGTGACTGTAGATTTCCCTTCTCCGGCAGGAGTTGGGTTAATGGATGTTACTAAAATTACTTTTCCATCCGGTGTATTCTCTAGACGTTTCATGACGTCCAAAGAAATTTTAGCCTTATAATGTCCAAATGGCTCCCATTCATCTTCACGCAAATTTAGTCCTTCGGCAATTTCTTTAATAGGCTTCATGACCGCCTCTTGGGCAATCTCAATATCTGATTTTACCTTTTTTGATTGTACGCTCATTTTATGTCTCCTATTGTTTATTTATTTTATTATTATTTTAAAGGAAATTTTTTATAAACACATCCCATTTTAGAAAATGTTAACAAAATTTCAACTTTTTACGACATTTTTTTTACAAGATATAAGAAGACGGGAGCCAATATGACTCCTGCCTTCTTTATTAGTGCCCAGATTTAATGAAAAGATTTCCAAAACTCACCTTTCGTATTTATGATGGCCATAATTTCATCAAATGGTATTTTAAAAGTTGGAAAACCGGCCGCATATGGTCCAATTTCATACGGCTCAAAATAAATAGATAGTGTTCCTGCATCTACAAAAAATGGCTGATCTACATTAATCCCCTTATAGGAGTCAGGAAAAACATATGAATAGGTATCGTCCTCTTTAATTTGTTTGGCAATAATATCACTCAATACCTTCACGTAATCACTATCTTTTTTAAATAAATCTGCAAGCTTATATTGATCTCCGTTCATGAGATTGATATGGGCATATGCTTGATACGGCATACCATGTGCTGCACCGAACGGATAGTCATAGCCTTCTATTTCAATTACAAGCAACTGGTCCTTGTAAAATTTTATTAAAAAGTCTCCTGTATAGCTTGAATCTAATTGAACATTGGACTGTATGGGCTTTATTTGAGAAAGAGATTTTAGCTCTTCATTTACCTCTTGCTGGGCATCTGCGTCATTCATTCCGTTAATTTGTGGATAATAAACAAGATAATCCTTGTTTGGCTTATATTTTCTCTCAATTACTTTATATCGTTGACTGATTGGAATGATTTTATTTTGTCTCCACACAATATTTCCAGACCGATCATAATACGTAATACGTTGGTCTACATTTGCCTTAATTATGTCCCCTTCCGGCGTTAATGTCCCTTCCCCATTTAAGATGGGCAATCCTTTTGCCATCTTTCCAAATTTATCTATGAAAAAGGTTTCTTGACCCGTTGTGACTGAAGCAACACCTTCTTTAAATTCAAGTATTGTTAAATACTTGAATTCAGTTAAAACCCTCCCGTCGGTCATTCCGAGCGCATAGTTGGACCCATAAAACGGAGACCCTTCTTTTATAGCCTTCCCAATTGCTACCCGATTTTTTCCTAAATGATGAATATCGTTATAAACCGAAGGATAGATAAACTTTCCTTCCTTATCGATAAGGCCATAATCCTCCCCATAGTCCTCAGCCATATTGACTATGGCCCTCCCATGCTCAAAAGGCATCGCTGCAGTAAACTTTGGTTCTATAACAATTGTCCCTTTCACATCTATATAACCGAATTTACCATCCTCGGTCTCTTTAAAAGCTAATAAACCTTCCCCAAGATTTCCTACAAACGGATTGGGATACTTATGCATTACTTTACCGTTTCTATTTATTAATGCATACTCCTTTGATGAAAGCTGGACAACAGCTTTATCTTCATGAAATTCATTTGCCGTCAAAAATTTTGCCGGAACTACCTCTTTCCCTTGTCGATCTAAATATCCATAAAGATATTGACCATCTTCAAGAGTCTCACTAAACAAAGCTCTCCCATTTTCGTAGGAGCCAATAAAGCTATACGCCTTGGAAGTAAGTACTTTTCCACTTGTGTTTATTACCTTAAACCCTTCATTATCAATAACTTGGGCACGCCCTTCGGAAAATTCCGAAATTGAATCATAAATAGGCTGGACAATAAAGTCTCCGCCATGATTAATAAAGCCGTATTTTCCATTTACACCCACTACGGCTATACCGTTCGCCTGAAATTCCATGGCTTGATCAAATATTTGTTTAATTTGTATTTTTCCTCTTGGATTCATGTAGCCCCATTTCACACCAGTAACTGTTTTAGACGAAACTGGATAAAGGCTTGCCATGATGTTGCTAAATAGTCCTTCACTTATCCAAATGTTCATAATAACAACATTCTCCCTGGTCATTTTTACCACTATAGTATGGAAAATGTCTGGAGTCGTGTAGTATTTTTTTTAAAATTAATTGAGCTTTGATTTAAGTTCGTAAACCTCGCTATCTGTAAGGTGCCGCCACATTCCATATTCCAGTTCATCTAGGTTAATATTCATAATTCTGATCCTTTGAAGCCGAGCAACTTGATAATTCAACTGTTTGCACATTCTCCGAATTTGCCGATTTAACCCCTGGGTCAGAATAATTCTAAATGTTGTTTCATTAACTTGCTGGACTCTACAAGACTTTGTAATCGTATTTAAAATCTCCACTCCCTTTTCCATATCATTAAGGAATACATCGCTAATCGGCTTATTAACAGTAACAATATACTCTTTCTCGTGATCGTGCTCGGAATGTAGGATCTTATGCGCGATTTCACCATCATTCGTTAGTAATATTAATCCTTCGGAATCCTTGTCCAATCTTCCTATTGCAAAGATTCTCTCTGGGTAGTTCAAATAATTCGCAATATTATTCTTAACGGTTTTAGCGTTTGTACAAACAACCCCAACCGGTTTATGAAGAGCAATATAGATATTGCGCTGCTTAACAGGTAATGGCTTTCCATCTATAAGAACCACATCGTTTGCAGTTACTATATAATTTTGTTCTGCGATTACCCCGTTAACAGTTACGCTCCCCGCACGAATTAAACGTTCTGCTCCCCTTCTCGAACAAAGTCCCGAATTACTAATATATTTATTGATTCTCATCTATTTTTCCTTTCTTCAATAGATCCATTTGCCAAAAAGGGACCCAGTTGAAAATCTGAGTCCCCACAAAAATATATTTACAAGCTCTTATAATCATTTGCCTCAAACAAATCAATAAGCTCAATGTCTTTATTTTTATCTTTAAAATAACGGAGTGTAAAGTCATTTTCAAAAAGAACTGCATATCTGTCGTAACGGTCTTTCACAAGTAAGCTTCTTGAATCGAATAGACGGAAATCCTTTGGTGGCTCGGCAAGCCATCTTGGAATCCGGTCACCTAAATGTGTAAATTCAATATCAACATTGTATTCAGCCTTCATTCGATATTCAAATACTTCAAATTGCAGCTGTCCAACGGCACCAAGAATAGTATCATCATTTGATTCTTGTTTAAAGAGCTGAATCGCCCCTTCTTGTACAAGCTGTTCGATCCCTTTTTTAAATTGCTTAGATTTCATTACGTTTTTTACACGTACTTTTCGGAACATTTCTGGTGGGAATTGCGGCAGTTCACGATAGTCGATATCCTCTTTCCCAGCTGTGATTGTATCTCCGATTTGATACATGTTCGGATCATATAAACCAATTATATCACCAGCATAGGCTTCATCTACTGTTTCGCGGCTAGATGCCAAAAATTGCTGGGTTTGATTAAGATTCATCGTTTTATTTGTTCTTGTTAAGCGCACATTCATGCCACGTGTGAATTTTCCTGAACAAATTCTTAAGAATGCAATTCTGTCACGATGAGCTGGATTCATATTGGCTTGAATTTTAAAAATATAACCTGTAAACGTTTCTGAATCTGGGCTAACAAGACCATCATCTGTTTTACGAGGCTTTGGCGGTGATGCAAAACGGATAAACGTATCAAAAAATGTCCGTATACCGAAGTTGGCAAGGGCACTACCAAAAAAGACAGGTGTTAATTCACCTTTCAACACGCGCTCTTCGCTAAAATCATTTCCCGCTTCATCAAGAAGCTCAAGCTCATCAAAAACGGATTCAATTGTAGGGTTTCCGGCTTTATCCAATTGTTCAAGTGATGTGATTTCTTCCTTTTCGTCACCAAGAAAACGCACAAATTGATTGTTAAAACGGTCGATAATCCCCTCAAATCGTTTTCCCATTCCGACCGGCCAGTTCATTGGATAAGATTCGATACCAAGTACATCCTCAATTTCTGCTAAAAGCTCAAGCGGGTCTTTTCCCTCTCGATCCAGCTTATTAATAAATGTAAAAATCGGAATTCCTCTCATCCGGCAAACTTTAAAAAGCTTAATGGTTTGCGGCTCAACACCTTTTGTTGAATCGATAATCATCACAACACTATCAACTGCAGTCAGCGTACGATACGTATCTTCACTGAAGTCTTCATGTCCAGGGGTATCTAGAATATTTACATAGTAATCCTTATATGGAAAACTCATTACACTTGATGTAACAGAGATTCCCCTTTTTTTCTCAATTTCCATCCAGTCAGATGTGGCGAACTTACCTGACTTTTTCCCTTTAACCGTACCCGCTTCACGAATAATGTTACCGAAAAGGAGTAACTTTTCAGTCATTGTTGTTTTCCCTGCGTCCGGATGGGAGATTATTGCAAATGTACGTCTATTATTAACTTGTTCTTTTACACTCATTGTTCATATCCCCTCTTATTTTTCACTTTCTTACTATATCACATTGAAAATAAAGAGGAAAAGAGCAAATACTGGTGCTTGGGCTATTGTCTATAAAAAGAAGCACCACTCTTTCTATAGAGGATGCTTCCAAATATTTATTAACTTTTAAACACCCATTCTTTTCCGCTGATTATTGGGCTTTTTAGTTAACTGGCTTTTTAATGGCTGTGTTTTTTTTACGATACCATTTTCAAATTTCCCATTATTAGCTTGTTGTTGTTTTTGAGCTAATTTTTGCTTCATTGCCTCAGCTAAACTAACTTTTTTCTTTTCAGACATACGGAAGTCTCCTTAAAATACTAGATAGTAATCATTATATATATTTTTTCCCCTTAAAGATAGTCCATTCATTAAGCCACAGGCAACTGCCGTCGTTTTTCTTTAGCCTTCTTCTTTTCAACTAAGGTGAATACAAGTGCTACTATTAAAAATAAGCTGGAAATTTGAAAAAGGAGCCCTAATTCAAAAAACTCCGCTAAAAATCCGAAAACTAGTCAACCAAGTCCAATTCCCGAATCCAAAGAAGAAAATATCATCCCGTTTGCAACGCCGCGCCTGCTCGGTGGAGTCATCGAAAGTGCCCAGGACTGCAAAGTTGGGATTAATGAACCAAAGCCAATTCCAAATAGAATACCAGATATTGCAATTAAGAAATTTGAATGCGCCAATGAAAGCGTCCAAATGGCGGAGAAAGTAAAAAATATACAGAATAACGTAAGCCCTATTGGGCCATTTTTATCAAACCATTTACCTGTTACCGGCCGGCAGATTGTCGCCATGATAGCATTACATAAATAAAAGAGGAAAACTTTATCGATTCCCCGTTCTTCACTAAAAATAACAATAAAGGTTGCAATCGTACCATAGCCAAAGGTAACCATTAACATAATCAAGGCAGGGCCAAAACTAGATTTTTCTATTAAAGAATCTAAAAAAGAAAATTTCAGTTCATTTTTATTCGCATTTTTCACAGCATCCGGAGTATGGTAGATCACCGCAGCAAATAGGACAACAGCGATTACACCTAATAGACCTGATATATATATTAAATATTTAAATTCTGTAACCTGATATAGATAAATTCCTACACTTGGGGCAATGATCATTCCAATTGTTGTTGAAAGTCCGAAATACCCCATCCCTTCTCCAATCCGTGAATTCGGAACAACGTCA
>JAENZK010000151.1 GCA_016841285.1 Guptibacillus hwajinpoensis
GGTACAAATGATTATATTAAAAAAATATTAACGGACGACTTAAATGAAGAAATAACGATTAAAATGGTTTCCAATCCTGAGATTTTAAAGCAAGGCTCCGCGATGAACGATACAATGCATGCGGACCGAATTATTATCGAGTCAGACGATGAAGAAGCTGACAAGAGGGTCGAGGAAATGTATCTCCCTTTACAGGTTCCTATTATCTTTACATCTATTAGAAGCGCAGAAATGATTAAATATGCTTCCAATGCCTTTTTAGCAACGAAGATTAGTTATATTAATGAGATTGCAAATCTATGTGAGGCGGTTGGAGCTGACGTCGGGGATGTTGCCAAAGGAATGGGAAAGGATAGGAGAATTGGAGAAGCCTTTCTTAATCCGGGGATTGGTTATGGGGGCTCCTGTTTTCCAAAGGATGTGAAAGCATTACTGAAGACAGCCAATATTTATGGCACCAATTTCTCAATGTTAAAGGAAACCATCGCGATCAATGGAAATCAGCAGCATCTTCTTGTGAAAAAAGCGCTAAATCGGTTAGGGGAATTAAAAGGAAAAAAGATTGCGATGCTAGGACTCTCTTTTAAGCCAGAAACCGATGATATGAGAGAAGCTCCATCTATTAAAATTGCCCGCTCACTGTGGCAAATGGGAACGAATGTCGTTGCTTATGATCCGATTGCAATCAATAATGCCAAAAAGGTAATCGGAGATATCATTCACTACGCTAAATCTGCGTATGAGGCTGTAGATGGTGCTGACGCGCTGTTTATCGTAACGGAATGGGAGGAGTTTAAACAATTTGATCTCAGGTCTTTAGTAAAAACAATGAAACAGCCCATCATTTTCGATGGCCGAAACTGTTATGAACCGGAGAAGCTAAAGGAATGCGAAGCGGTAGAATATTATCCAATTGGAAAGCCAGCAGTTGTTATAGAAAAATAATATTAAGAAAAAATGTACCATCGGAAAGGTGATTCCGATGGTACATTTGTGCTAATGTCCGAATAAACAGTGATGTTGTAATGAATATTAATAAAGATAAAAATATAAGATGTTAATTGTGAACAATACACTTGACTATTTTGTTTAAAAGTAACATAATATGTTCATAAAATGTTCAAAACTAACAAAGGTGATTAACATGTTACCAAAAGATCGCAGAGATTTAATCTTAGAGCTTTTAAAGGAAAATGAAAAAATTGAAATAGAGCAATTAGCTGAAAAACTCAATGTTTCAGCGATGACGATTCGGAGAGATTTGACTCAATTAGAAGATGAGGAAATGGTCATCCGAACTCATGGAGGGGCAGTTTTAAATAAGCCTTTAATTGTTGAAACATCCTTTCAAGTAAAGGAAGGGAAGCAACATCTTGAAAAAATGCTGATTGCGAAGAAAGCGCTCACTATGATTGAAGACCAGTCGACGATTTTATTAGATTCTGGAACAACAACCTTAGAAATTGCCAAATTAATCAAGGATAGAAAGAACTTAACTGTTGTTACCAATGATATTAAAATTGCAGCTGAATTAATGGACAGTGAAGTTAAAGTAATTGTCGCAGGCGGTGAACTTCAAAATAGTGTAGGTGCCTTATTTGGCCCAGTTACAGAACAGATATTGAGAAATCTCCATGTCGATTTGTGTTTTTTAGGGACACATGCAGTTCATTTAAAGGCTGGAATAACAGCAACTACTTTTGAAAAGGCTTTAGCAAAGAAACTCATGATTGAATCGGCTGAAACCACATGGCTAGTAGCTGACTCAAGTAAGTTTCAACAAAAATCTTTGACAAAGGTATGTGACCTTACAAGGATTGATGGGATTATTACAAATCACGGAGTACCCGATGAATATCAACAGCAATTAAAGGAACACCTAGAAATCATTATAGCTGATTGGAGCGATGAAGCATGAAGGTTGGAGTCATTGCAGATGATTTAACAGGTGCAAACGCAACCGGAGTAAGACTTACGAAGCAAGGATTTATAGCAGCTACCATGGTTTATTATGATCAACCTCCATTAACGGGGTCCTATAATGCCATCTGTGTTGATACGGATAGTCGCTATGCTAGGAAAGATATTGCACAAATGCGTGTACAGAAGGTTCTTGAAAACTTCAAGGTATGGGGTGCAGAGGTTATATGTAAACGCATCGATAGTACGGTCAGAGGAAATATTGGGGTTGAAGCTGATGTCGTTTTGGACGAACTCGGTGAAAAATCAATCGCTGTTGTTGTTGCCTCCTTCCCAGATTCGGGACGGATAACGTCTGGCGGTTATTTATTAGTAGAGGGAGTTCCTGTTCAGGAAACGGATGTTGCCAAAGACCCAGTAACACCGCTGACCCAATCTTATGTGCCAGATATTATTCAGAAGCAAAGCAAATACCCTGTTTCCCATATTGGACTTGAAACTGTACTAGCGGGGAAACAAGCAATAGAAACAGCATTAAGAGAAGAGATCCATAAAGGAAATCGCATTATTGTATTAGATGTTGTAACCGATGAAGAAATCCAATCCATTGCTAACGGAATGGCATCGATTAAGGACTACAAACTAGTACCGGTCGATCCTGGTCCGTTAACAGCAGCTTATTCTAAAGCTGTTTCCCAACAGTCAAAGGAAACAAACAAAAAAATTATTGTAACAGTAGGAAGCGTTACATCGTTAACAGAAAAGCAATTACATTATCTAACAGATAAAACGAATTCCCGTCCGATTTATGTAGACCCGGCGAATTTAGCCAGCTTTTCTGACACTTGGGAGCGCGAAGTCGATAAGGCTGTACAAGAAGCATTGATGGAAATCGGAAAACAAGATGTCCTGATTATCACTACCAATTCCCCGACAGCAAAAAGGCTGAATCTAAAAGAATTAGCAGGAGCAGAAGGAGTCAGCCAAGATGCACTAGCCAAAAGAATTTCCGATGGTTTGGGTAAAATTACGAGATTAGTGATTGAAGGTTGTAACTGTGAAATTGGCGGATGCTTCTCAAGTGGAGGGGATGTCACCGCGTCGTTATGCTCCGTTGGAAAAGCAGAAGGAATTAAATTAGAAGACGAAGTACTGCCGCTAGTAGCTTATGGACAGTTTATTGGAGGATATTTCGACGGTATTCCACTTGTTACAAAGGGCGGCATGGTTGGAGACAAAAAGGCCATTTATACATGTGTGAAATACTTGCAAGCTAAAATATAGGAGGAAGAAGATTATGACAACAACGAATGAAAGAGCAATTATAGCAATCCCTATGGGCGACCCTGCAGGTATTGGACCTGAGATTACAATGAAATCCTTAGCGAAAAAAGAAATTTATGATATTTGTAAGCCGTTAGTCATTGGTGACGCAGGCGTTATTAAAAAAGCAATCGAAATTGTGAAAGCTGATCTAGTAGTAAATGAAGTAAGTTCTCCAGAAGAAGGTAAATATGAGTTGGGTACTGTCGATGTCATCAACCTTAATAACATTGATATCGACAAGCTTGAATATGGACAAGTTTCTGCACAATGCGGTCAAGGCGCTTTTGAATATATTAAAAAGGCAGTAGAGCTAGCGATGGCTGGTGACGTAAAAGCATTGGCAACAACTCCGATCAATAAAGAATCTCTAAAAGCTGCAAAGGTTCCTTATATCGGGCATACAGAAATGCTTGAGGACTTAGCAGGTTCCAATGATCCGTTAACAATGTTCGAAGTAAGAGGAATGAGAGTTTTCTTCTTAACTCGTCATTTATCATTAAAAGATGCCATTGCTCAAATCACAAAAGAACGAGTGTATGATTACTTAATCCGTTGTGACAAAGCTCTTCAAAGATTAGGAGTAGAAGAGAGAAAATTTGCAGTTGCTGGTTTAAATCCGCATAGTGGTGAAAATGGGCTGTTTGGTTGTGAGGAAGTAGATGAAATTAAGCCAGGTATCGAAGCTGCTGCGAAGGATGGAATTGATGTAGTGGGACCAGTGCCAGCAGACTCCGTCTTTTTCCAAGCACTAAATGGAAAATACGATGCAGTTTTATCTCTTTACCATGATCAAGGACATATTGCTACAAAAATGGCAGATTTCCATAGAACAATTTCAATTACAAATGGTTTACCATTCTTAAGAACTTCCGTTGACCACGGAACAGCTTTTGATATTGCTGGTAAAAATATTGCTGAAAGCATCAGTATGGAAGAGTGCATTAAATTGGCAGCAAAATATGCGCCTAAATTCTCAAGCTTTACTATGTAATACTTTTGACGAGGGTTATTTGAAAAGTGAGGGATGATGTTTTCATCCTTCCTTTTTCCAAAATAATGTAAACACTTACACTACTAAATAAGGAGGAGAAAAGTTATGGAACCAGTTTCAGGAACACAGATGGTTGTCGGACTGATTTTAGGTGTAGTTGTCTTAATTTTACTAGTTTTAAAAACAAAAGTTCATGCATTTGTAGCACTAATCATCGGTGCATCAATTGCTGGTATCGTTGGTGGAATGGTACCTGTGGACGTAGCAAAATCGATTTCGACCGGTTTCGGAAATACCTTAGCTTCCGTCGGTATCGTTATTGGACTAGGAGTTATGATGGGGCGGATTCTTGAGATATCAGGAGCTGCTGAGACCTTAGCCTACTCATTAATAAAAGCGGTTGGTAAGAAAAAGGAAGAGTGGGCAATGGCCATCGCTGGTTATATTGTATCGATTCCAATATTCGTTGATTCAGCTTTTGTAATTTTAAATCCTTTAGTTAAATCGCTTTCAAGAAAGACTGGGAAGTCAGTGGTTGCAATCGGTGTGGCATTAGCAGCAGGACTAGTTATTACCCATTCAATTGTGCCTCCGACACCAGGACCGTTAGGCGTAGCAGGAATTTTTGGCGTTGATATTGGAATGATGATTTTATTAGGTTTATTATTCGCTATTCCTCTTATGGTTGTTGGGGTACTTTATGCAAAATGGTTAGGGAAGAAAATCTATCAAATCCCTGATGATGAGTCAGAGGATGGATTTACTAGACCTGAAAAAGAGATGTCTTATCCTGAATTACTAGAAGTAGTGAATGAAAGAGCAAAGGATCTACCATCTTTTACAAAGTCGATTATGCCAATTTTAGTACCGATTATTCTTATTTTCATAAATACAACACTTTCAGCTTTAGAATTAAAAGAAGGTATTTATAGCATTATTTTATTCTTAGGTCAGCCTATTATTGCAGTAGCAATTGGTTTACTTGTCGCTATTTATACACTATCCAACCAATTAGGCCGTAAGCAAACATTAAATGAAATGGAAAAAGGGATTCAAGATGCTGGGATTATCCTTCTAGTAACAGGTGCCGGTGGTGCGTTAGGAAATGTACTACGTGATAGCGGTGCGGGGGATTTTATTGCACAGCAAATTGCCGAACTTGCTTTACCAGCAATTCTAATTCCGTTTTTTGTTGCTTCACTTGTTCGTCTCATCCAAGGAAGTGGAACTGTATCCATGATTACAGCGGCTTCCATTTCTGCACCGATTTTAGCAGGATTAGATGTTAATTTAGCTCTTGCTGCTCAAGCCGCAGCGATGGGATCACTTGTATTCTCCTACTTTAATGACAGCTTTTTCTGGGTTGTTAACCGGATGTTGGGAATAAAAGAGGTAAAGGAACAAATTATGGTTTGGTCTATTCCAACAACCTTAATGTGGTTCACAGGCTTAATTATGTTATTAATTGCAAATATGTTCATTTAAATTTTTCCAGTCAGGATATGTAAAAGGGTGGTCTCATCATGAGATCACCCTTTTTCGTATATTTGCTAAAAAAGAGTATTATAATATAATTTCTAATCATTTTCAGAAATATAAAAATAGGCAAAAAATTTACTAGACTTAAAAGAAAGTTTGAATTACAATACTATTAGCGAAATAATAATCTTAATTATTTCTTTATTCTGATAAAGGATTTTTTGATAGATTGTGTCGCTTAATAGAAAAAAAGAGTGAAACTGCACGGCCTTTATTGTCGGAATAATTAAATAATTAAAAGGGGGATTTATTATGTTGAAAAAAGGATTTTCAAAGCTTCTTATCACAACAACGCTATTTGCAGGCATACTTGCTGGTTGCTCAGGCGGCGGCCAAGAGACAGCTCCAGGTGGCGGAGATAAGGCTGGTTCAGATGCCGAAGTTATTAAAATCGGGGTAAATATGGAATTATCAGGACCAGTGGCTTCTTACGGTCAATCTAACACGGAAGGCGTTGAATTAGCTGTTGAAGAAATCAACGCAGCCGGTGGTATTAATGGTAAGCAAATTGAACTAATAAAAGTTGATAACAAGTCTGATGCAGCAGAAGCTACTAACGCTGCTATCAGGTTAACGAGTCAAGATAAAGTAAATGCTATTATCGGTGCATCTACAAGTGGTAACACAGTAGCACAAGCACAAATTGCAAATGATACACAAACAGTCCTTATCACTCCATCAGGAACTAGCCCAACGGTTACTGTAAAGGAAGATGGCTCAGTAAATGAATTCGTATTCCGTACATCATTTATCGACCCATTCCAAGGAACGGTTGCAGCTAACTTTGCTAATGAACTAGGTGTAAAAAATGCAGCCATTTTCGCTGACAACGCAAGTGACTATGCGAAAGGTCTGGCAGCTTCATTTAAAGAAACGTTTGAAGCAGCTGGTGGAACAATTGTAGCTGAGGAAGCCTATGTTGCAAAAGATACTGACTTCCGTTCTACTTTAACTCGTATTAAATCAAAAAATCCAGAATTTATCTTCATTCCTGGTTACTATGAAGAAGTAGGCTTAATCATTAAGCAGGCTCGTGAAATGGGAATTACAGTTCCATTTATGGGCGGCGATGGTTGGGATTCTCCAAAACTATTAGAATTAGCTGGTGCTAAGGCTTTAAATAATACATTTATTACAAACCACTATTCTGCAGAAGACCCAGATCAAAAGATTCAAGACTTTGTAACAAAGTTTAAAGAGAAGTACGATGGAAAATCACATGATGCATTTAACGGTTTAGGATATGATTCAGTTTATCTATTAAAAGCTGCAATTGAGAGTGCAGGCAGCTTAGATCCAGTTGCAGTTAAAGATGCCTTAGCAGCAACAAAAGACTTAGAACTAGTAACAGGTTCAGTGACTATTGATGAAAACCACCACCCAATTAAAGCAACAACTGTTGTTGAGTACGTGGATGGCAAACAAACATTTAAAACTAAAGTTAATCCTTAAGATTAACGAAAGAAGGATGAGATGAGTGAAATGGGAGGCAATCCTTCCATTTCCCTTTTTTTGTCTCGGTAGCCTTGGATTTTATTTGAAGGAGTGAGAATTTATGGAATGGATCCAACAAATCGTAAATGGTATATCGCTTGGAAGTATTTACGCATTAATAGCATTAGGTTATACGATGGTTTATGGAATTATAAAATTAATTAACTTTGCCCATGGCGATGTATTCATGGTCGGTTCCTTTATTGGATTTTATGCCATTGTTGGTTGGGGCCTAGGGTTCCTACCGGCCTTACTATTAGCGATGGTAGCATGTGCAATATTTGGGGTTTTAATTGAAAGAATTGCTTATAAACCACTTCGTAACGCAACAAGGATTGCAGCATTGATTACAGCGATTGGGGTCTCATTTCTGATCGAATACGGTACGATTTACATTCGTGGTGCCCAGCCAGAAGCTTACCCGAATGTATTGCCTAATAAAACTTTTGATGTCTTCGGCGCTCAAATCAGCAGTCAATCCCTCTTAATTCTAAGTATCTCAATTATTCTTATGATTATTTTACAAATTGTTGTTCAACGTACTAAAATCGGAAAGGCCATGCGCGCCGTTTCCTATGATACAGAAGCAGCACAATTGATGGGAATCAATGTAAATACAACCATTTCTGCAACATTTGCGATCGGTTCAGCACTAGCAGGGGCTGCCGGCGTCATTTTTGGTGTTTACTATACGAAGATTGAGCCATTAATGGGGGTAATCCCTGGTATAAAGGCATTCGTTGCCGCTGTTTTAGGTGGAATTGGGATCATTCCAGGGGCAATGGTCGGTGGACTATTGCTAGGTGTAGTAGAGTCCATTGTAACAGCATTAGGCTATTCTCTATGGAGAGATGCCGCAGCGTTTGTCATTCTCATATTAATTCTGATTTTTAGGCCATCAGGTCTTTTCGGTAAAAATACGAGAGAGAAAGTGTAGGTGAGTCGGGCGATGAAAAAAGGAAAAGGATTTTGGCTATTTGTCATTCTATCAATCATAATTTATGCTGTTGTTCAATTTTCGATCAATGCCGGCATGCTAAATCCGTTTTACACGAACACGCTCATTTTTATCATTATTAATGTTATTTTAGCTGCCAGTCTTCATCTGGTTATCGGAATCACCGGTCAATTCTCGATCGGACACGCCGGCTTTTTAGCAGTAGGGGCTTATATATCGGCCATTGTAACAATGAAATTACACATGCCTTTCCCGGTTGCGATTATTGTAGGTGGCGTCATTGCAGCACTTGCCGGTCTTATTGTTGGTATTCCGAGCTTGCGCTTACGGGGAGATTATTTAGCGATTGCAACATTAGGATTTGCTGAAATCATTCGGATTATCTTTTTAAATATTGATTATGTTGGTGGCGCGGCAGGAATGCAGGTTTCCCACCTTACGACTTGGACCTATTCCTTTGTTTGTTTATTTATTACTTTAGTCGTCATTATGAACTTTACCAATTCAAGACATGGCCGGGCTTGTATTGCCGTTCGTGAGAATGAAATTGCGGCCGATGCAATGGGAATCAATACAACCTACTATAAAGTAATGGCGTTTGCATTAGGTTCCTTCTTTGCTGGAATTGCTGGAGGATTATATTCACATAACTTCTATATTATCCAACCAGGGAACTTTGGCTTTTTCAAATCATTTGATATTTTAATTTTTGTTGTATTAGGAGGACTTGGAAGTTTGTCGGGTTCTGTCATCTCCGCGATTTTATTGACGTTAGTTTCAACGTTCTTGCAGGAATATCCGGAAACACGGATGATTATCTATAGTCTTGTGCTAGTTATCGTAATGTTGTACCGTCCTCAAGGTTTAATGGGTACGCGTGAAATCACAGATTTATTTAAGTGGAAGAATGCGAAAGGAGGCAACGAGTATGGCCGATAAACCTTTGCTTCAGGTTCAAAAGGCAGGCATCCAATTCGGGGGACTGAAGGCGGTTTCTGAGGTTAATATGGAAATCAATCAGGGTGAACTGATTGGGCTTATTGGTCCAAATGGTGCGGGAAAAACAACATGCTTTAACTTAATTACAGGCGTATATGTTCCAACTGAAGGTGAAATCGTATTTAATGGTGAACGTCTAAATGGACTTCCGCCTTATAAAGTAACCCGAAAAGGAATTGCCCGTACTTTCCAGAACATTCGACTATTTAGTGAGCTTTCCGTTTTAGACAATGTTAAAGTTGCTTATCATTCATTAGCGAAGCATTCTATCCTTAGCTCGGTTCTTCGCTTGCCATCTCACTTTTCAGGCGAAAAAGAGATGGAGGAAAAGTCAATTGAGTTTCTGAAGATCTTTCAATTGGATAAATTTAAAAATGAAAAAGCGAAAAATTTACCATACGGACAGCAAAGAAGATTGGAAATTGCGAGGGCTCTTGCGGCCGGTCCAAAGCTTCTCTGTTTGGATGAGCCTGCTGCAGGTATGAATCCACAAGAAACACATGAGTTGATGGAGCTAATTGCCTTCATCCGCAATCAATTTAATTTAACGATTTTATTAATTGAACATGATATGAAATTAGTTATGGGTATTTGTGAAAGAATCTATGTACTGGATCATGGTCAGCTCATTGCTGAAGGGACACCGGAAGTAATCCGAAACCATCCAAAGGTTATCGAAGCTTATTTAGGAGAGGAGGTTGGCGACGATGCTTAAGGTTAACGAAATTGATGTCTATTATGGGAATATTCAAGCCCTTAAAGGCGTTTCTTTAGAAGTAAGTGAAGGAGAAATCGTAACATTAATCGGGGCAAACGGCGCCGGAAAAAGTACCCTTCTCAAAACATTATCAGGTTTATTAAAGCCTAAAAAAGGCGAAATCCAATACCTGGGCGCGAACATTGCCGGAAAACCAGCGCAATCAATCGTAAAATCAGGCATTTCCCATGTTCCTGAAGGCCGCCGCGTATTTGCGAATATGACCGTTGAAGAAAACCTGGAATTAGGGGCCTATTTAAGAAAAGATAAAAAAGAAATCCGCAAAGACCTCGATAAAGTATACGAAATTTTCCCTAGACTGTTAGAACGCCGTAAACAGCTGTCAGGGACTCTATCAGGTGGAGAACAGCAGATGCTTGCAATGGGAAGGGCGATCATGGCAAGACCGAAGCTGCTTTTGCTTGACGAACCATCAATGGGTCTAGCCCCGCTCATGGTTAAAACGATTTTTAATACAATTGAAGAAATTAACCGTACCGGCACGACGATCCTGTTAGTAGAGCAAAATGCCAATATGGCCTTATCAATCGCAAGTCATGCTTATGTTATCGAAACCGGCCGTGTAGTCGTTTCAGGAACAGCGAAGGATCTACAAGCTAGTGAACAAATCAAACAAGCCTACCTTGGTGGATTATAATTATAGAAAGTGGAATGGATTAGGATAAGCTGTAATATTTATAGTAATGGAACAGAGCGATGCTTTTAACTTTCTTCAGCAAGAAGTCCCCACTTCCATAGGTGGCGGGATGAATGCAATGTAGCACTCCATTCAGTGGGGGTGCAACCCCCTTCTGAATAAAGTTAAAGCCTCCGGCGGATGCCTCGGATTTTCAAAGGTAGTTTTTCGAGCAAGCTCGAAAAAATCCGGG
>JAENZK010000152.1 GCA_016841285.1 Guptibacillus hwajinpoensis
TGATAGCTGTGCAGTTCCGGCAGCAAGTGTGGTTGCAGAAGCTGTTGTAGCATGGGAAGTGGCACAGGCGATTGTTGACCAGTTTGGAAAGGACCGCATCGATCAAATTAAAGAAAATATCGCGAGCTGGAACGAAAGAGCGAGGAACTATTAAGATGGAGACGTTAACGATATCAACTGCATCGAAGACGTACCCTCTTTATATTGGTGACCGTATCCGGTTTGAAATTCAATCAATTATTAAAGATCTTAATAGTAGGTTTTCAAGCATTTTGATTATTACGGATACAAATGTAGAACCTCTCTTTTTAAACGATATTAAAACGTCTTTGACTGACTATAAAAACGTCTATTCTTATGTTGTTCCCGGTGGGGAAGAAGCAAAATCTTTCTCTGTATTTTACGAGCTTTTAACCTTTGCCCTTAAGAATGAATTAGATCGTAAATCTCTTGTGATTGCTTTAGGCGGAGGGGTTATTGGAGACTTAGCAGGCTTTGTTGCGGCAACCTATATGAGAGGAATTCCTTTTATTCAAATGCCGACAACCTTGCTTGCCCACGATAGCTCTGTTGGAGGTAAGGTAGCGATAAACCATCCACTTGGAAAAAATATGATTGGTGCTTTTTATCAGCCTGAAGCTGTTATTTACGATACGGATATGCTGTTAACCCTTCCTGAGGAACAGTGGCGCTCAGGTTTTGCAGAAGTTATCAAGCATGCTTTTATTTGGGATGTTGAATTTTACAATTGGTTACGTTCTGAAATTCATACATTAGCAGATTTACGTGGTGAAAAACTTCAATATGCTTTAGCTAAAGGGATCTCAGTGAAAGCGCAGGTTGTAGCACAAGATGAAAAGGAAAGTGGGATTCGTGCCTATTTGAATTTTGGCCATACACTGGCACATGCGATTGAAGCAGGTCTAGGCTACGGTAATATGAGCCATGGTGATGCTGTTGCTATCGGTATGCTATTTGCCATTAGAGTTAGTGAAGAATATTATGGTATAAATTTAAACCTACCCCAATTTAAAGAGTGGTTTAAGCAATACAATTTTCCGGAAATACCAAAGGAATTAGAGGCTGAGCTTCTACTACAATTGATGAAAAAAGATAAAAAAGCACAAAATGGATCTTTAAGAATGGTACTAATGAAAAAGATCGGTGAGGTTGAAACCGTAAAGGTAGAAGATGAATTTATCTTAACTATATTAAAAAAGGAATTAGAGGAGGTGTAATAGCTTGATTCGTGGTATAAGGGGAGCAATAACAGTAAAAGAAAATGATGCAGATGAAATGGTTGCCAATACAAAAATTCTTCTTGATGAGATGATCAAAAAGAATGAAATTGTACCTGAGAATGTAGCACAGGTAATAATTACTACAACAAATGATTTAGATGCAGTTTTCCCAGCTCGGGCAATGCGTTTGTTAGAGGGCTGGACATATGTGCCTGTTATGTGTATGCGTGAAATTCCAGTAGTAAATTCCTTGGAAAAATGTATCCGCATTTTGATGACCGTTGAAACGGACATTCCACAAGACCAAATCGAACATATCTATTTAGAAGGTGCCGTTGTCCTAAGACCTGATTTATCGATGAATAAATAAATTTTTTTAAATTTATTGACAATAAAAGCAAGTTTATATTAAGATGACATATAAGTTTAGTTTAACTTTTTGAGTTGAGTTTTTAGAGTAGAGTAGAGAATGACAAAGCAATTTGTCAAGGGTAGAATGAGTAGAGCAGAGTTGAGACGAGATATTCCAATAAAAATTTAAAACCACTACCCTAAGAAAAATGTGCCTTTTTTATTGCATGGGGCATTTTCTTAGGGTTGTTTTTTTCTCATCAATTAACTCCTCATTCTCCATTACTAAAAAGAATGGAGAGGTGTATATGAATAATTATGATTTTTCCTCGTTTTGTGAAGATACGAAAGAGTATCTGACTATTCCGATCGTTAAACGATATTTTGTTGATACGATTACTCCCATACAAATTTTTCAAAATTTAAAAGAAGAAGCCAGCTTTCTACTTGAAAGTAAGGATGAAGCATCACCGTGGTCTCGGTATTCTTTTATCGGATTAAATCCATTTTTATATGTCGAGGAATGTGAAGGGACTTTCTATTTAAAAAATGAGAATAAGGAAACAATTAAGTCGGCCGGGCATTTTCGCGAAGCGTTCCGTCTTTGTATGGAAATGCTAAAGGTAAAAACACCGGATGTGTCACTTCCTTTCTGGGGTGGCGCAGTTGGAGTAATGGGCTATGATTCTATTACGGCCTTTGAAAAGGTTTCTGAACATACAATGAATGATTTAAATCTTAAACGGTTCTCATTCATGTTTTGTGAAACGATGATTGCGTTTGACCATGAACAAAAGGAATTAGATATCATCCAGCTTGTTCGTCTCGGGGGGAATGAATCACGAAACATACTATCCCTTTTATATAAAGAGGTTCATAAGAAAATAGATTTAATTTTTGATCAAATCTTTAATTCAAAAATGAAAAATGAAGGATTACAAGCGATGGAGCAAATGTCTGAAGTTGATTTCAGTGATGTGGCCTCCAATTATAAAAAAGAAGAATTCATAAGAGACGTAAATAAAATCAAAGACTATATAAAGGCTGGGGATATATTCCAAGCGGTATTATCACAACGCTTTGAAATTCCAATCACAATCAAAGGATTCGATTTATATCGAGTACTCCGAATGGTTAATCCTTCGCCCTATTTATTTTACTTAAAACTTGATGACTATGAATTAATTGGGAGTTCTCCGGAACGTTTAATACAGATCGAAAATGGTCACCTTGAAATTCACCCGATTGCCGGTACGAGAAGAAGAGGGCGCTCTAGGGAAGAAGATCAGTCTCTGGCAGAAGAATTATTTGCGGATGAAAAGGAACGTGCCGAGCATTATATGCTTGTAGACCTAGCACGAAATGATATCGGCAGAGTTGCAGAATATGGCTCTGTTAAGACACCAGTTTTAATGGAATTAGGGAAATTCTCACACGTCATGCATCTAATCTCTAAAGTTACCGGTCAACTAAGAAATGATGTTGATCCGATTGATGCATTAGTATCTGCCTTTCCGGCTGGTACGGTTTCCGGCGCTCCTAAAATACGTGCTATGCAAATATTACAAGAAATGGAGCCGACGGCACGAAATGTTTATGCTGGAACAGTTGCCTATCTTGGATTTGATGGGAATATTGATTCCTGTATTGCGATTCGTACGATCTTAGTAAAAGACAATAAAGCGTATGTTCAAGCTGGTGCCGGAATTGTTGCAGATTCAGTTCCTGAGCTTGAATATAAAGAAACGATTAATAAAGCGAGTGCGCTAATCAAGAGTATTAAGCTAGCAGAAAAGCTGTTCCAAAGGGAGGAAAAATCATATGTTTAAAGCAATTTTAAATAAATGTGTACTAGGAGAAACATTAACAGAGCGTGAAGCAGAAATGATTATGGATGAAATTATGTCTGGCAATGCCTCACAAAGTCAAATTGCCAGTCTTATATCCATTTTACGTTTTAGAGGGGAAACTGCGGATGAATTAGTAGGTTTTACAAAAGCGATGCGTTCTCATATGACACAGCTTGAGTACGAAGATGAGACAGTAATCGATACATGTGGTACTGGGGGCGATGGTGCTTCAACTTTTAATATATCAACAACTGCATCTATTATTCTCTCAGCACTTGGCGTAAAGGTTGCCAAGCATGGAAATCGCGCCTTTACTTCTAAGAGCGGCAGCGCAGATGTTCTTGAGCAGCTAGGAATAAATATTCAAAGTACACCTGAAGAAGCTAAGAACTCGCTTGATAAATATAATATGAGCTTTTTATTTGCACCTGCGTACCATTCATCAATGAAACATGCGGCTGTGCCGCGCAAAGATGTAGGCTTTCGGACGATTTTTAATCTGCTAGGTCCGATCTCAAATCCTGCCAATTGTAAATATCAATTAATTGGTGTGTACGATACAAGACCGGCTGAGAGAATGGCTGAAACTTTAAAGCGCCTTGGTTCTAAAAAAGTATTGCTTGTAACAGGCAGGGATGGATTAGATGAATGCTCAATTACAACCGAAACCGATGTAGTAGAATTAAATAATGGTACAATTACAAGAAAGACGATTACTCCTGAGGAATTTGGACTGGAACGGGGTACTCTAGATGAAATTCGTGTTTCTTCAGTTGAGGAAAGTGCCTATGTCCTTGAAAATGTTTTGGAGGGAAAAGGAAATCGTTCACAAACAAATATTGTTTTATTAAATGCAGGAGCCGGCCTTTATGCTTCTGAAAAGTGCACGTCAATCAAAGAAGGAATCGAAATGGCCAGAGCAGCTATTGAAGAAGGTGTCGCATTAGCCCAACTAACAAAACTACGAAACAATAAATTTGGAATGAAGGAGAAACAGCAATATGCTTAATAAAATAATTGAAACAAAAAAAGAAGAGGTAGCACAGTTAGTGCTACCTCCTGTAGAATCTGTTAATCCTGTATCTTTTTTTAATGCATTAAAAAATACAAAAAATGAAGTTGCTTTAATTGCGGAAGTAAAAAAAGCATCCCCCTCTAAAGGGATAATAAAAGAAAACTTTGATCCAATTGGGATCGCACAGCAGTATGAAAAAGGTGGTGCCGATGCGATTTCTGTATTAACAGATAGCCACTATTTTCAAGGAAAGAGGGAGTATATCCCAACTATAAAAAAAGCGGTATCCTTACCTATCCTACGAAAGGATTTTATTATAGATCAACAGCAAGTACTAGAAAGTAAACGAATTGGTGCCGATGCCATCCTATTAATAGCGGAGGCATTAGAAGCTGGTAAACTATATGAATTCTATCAATATGCAACTGAATTGGGATTAGATTGCTTAGTTGAGGTTCATTCTTCAGAAGCATTAGAAGGTATTTTAAATATTTTTACTCCAAAAATTATCGGTGTAAATAATCGTAATCTGAAAACCTTCGAAGTTACCCTTGTGCAAACCGAAGTGATCTCATCGTATATACCGGAAGGAAGCTTATTTGTGAGTGAGAGCGGTATTTTTACCCATAATGATATTAAAAGGGTAAAAAAAGCAGGTGCAAAGGCAGTACTAGTGGGAGAGTCGCTTATGCGGGCTGAAACACCGGCACAAGGAATTTTAACGTTGTTTGGAGAGGCGAAATGAAATCAACACTCTTAAAACTATGTGGAAATCATTCTTTACAAGATTTAAGGCTATCAGTTAATAGTGGTGCACCATACATTGGGATTGTGTTCGCTGAAAGTAAGCGGAAGGTAGACCCCGCCCTGTGCGGTGAATGGCTTAAACAGATAGAAAAAGACAAAGAACAAAAATATGTCGGAGTTTTTGTGAATCCAACTTTACAGGAAATTTCATATGTACTTTCACATGTTCCGCTCGATATTATCCAGTTTCATGGAAACGAATCTCCTGCAGAAATTATTGAAATTAAACTCTCAACAGGCCTGACTGTTTGGAAAGCGATCCATCATAATCAAAATGGGATAACTAAGATGAAAAGCTTTAACCGTGTTGTTGATGGCTATGTGATCGATTCAAAGGTTAAAGGGGCGTGGGGAGGAACTGGAGCAAGCTTTGACTGGGAGTCAATACCGGCATACAATAAAGAAGCTGAAAGACAGGGTGTACAGTGTCTCATTGCTGGTGGGATCACCCCTCAAAATGTGAAAGAAATTCTGACCTATTCCCCGCAAGGGATTGATATTTCAAGTGGCATAGAAACGAATGGGAGTAAAGATGGAAACAAAATACAGTTGATCAAGGAGCGGTTAAAAAATTACTGTTTGTAGTCTTTACCTATTCTAATCCTGTGATACAATGAAAAGAAGAATCCTTTTTCGCTTTAATGCGAGAAAATAAAATAATCACATTATAAGATACAGGAATGGTGGGGTCTGAAATGAAAATTAAAGTAAATGAGCAGCTTGTTGGGTTAACACCGTATCAGCCTGGTAAGCCAATCGAAGATGTCAAAAGGGAGCTTGGGTTAGATAAAATCACGAAGCTGGCTTCTAATGAAAATCCATTTGGTAGTTCCGAAAAAGCGAAAGAAGCAATCCGAAATAGTTTAGATGAACTGGCCCTTTATCCTGATGGATACGCACGAAATATGCGCGAAAAGGTTGCTCAGTTTATTGGCGTTGAAGAAAACCAACTTATTTTCGGAAATGGTTCGGACGAGTTGATTGCCATCCTATGTACAGCACTTTTATCACCAGCAAAAAATACAGTAATGGCAAATCCATCTTTCTCCCAATACAGCCATAATGCAACGCTTCAAGGAGCGGAAATTCGTATGGTCGAAAATATTAATGGTGAACATGATTTAGATGGTATGTTAAATGCAATTGATGAAAATACGGCGATTGTATGGATCTGCAATCCGAACAATCCTACAGGAACATATATTAGTGAAGAAAAAATCGTCAACTTTATTAAAAATGTTCCTGAACAAGTCATGATTGTAATGGACGAAGCCTACAATGAATATGCTGTTGCAGAAGATTATCCAAATACATTATCTTACTTAAAAGATTACCCAAATATGATTATTCTTCGTACATTTTCAAAAGCATATGGTCTTGCTGCCCTTCGTGTTGGTTATGGGGTTGGTGATCCTGAACTAATCGCGGCGCTTGATCCAGCAAGAGGACCTTTTAACACTACGCGGATTTCCCATGCAGCAATTTGTGCGGCAGTGGATGATCAAGAATTCATTCAAACATGTGTAAAGGCTAATCGTGAAGGATTAGAGCAATTCTATCAATTTTGTAAAGAAAACGACTTAAATTATTTCCCTTCACAAGCGAACTTTGTTTTGATTGATTTCAAACGTTCTGGACAAGAAATATTTGATTATTTATTAAGAAAAGGCTTTATTATTCGTTCTGGTACTGCTTTAGGTTATCCAACATCTGTCAGAATTACGGTAGGTAGCAAAGAACAAAATGAGGAAATCATTCAAGCTTTAACTGAAATGCTTGTAGAGTCTCGTTAGGGGGACTATTCCTTGAAAAAAAAAGTTTTTGTAATCGGACTAGGACTAATCGGAGGTTCGATTGCGTTAGCGGTTAGACGTGTTCATGAGGATGCCACTATTATTGGCTATGAGATCAATGAAGAACGACTCGGTTTAGCAAAAACGCTAAACGTTATTGATGAAGGTGCAACCTCAATTGAGGATGGAGCAAAAGAAGCTGATCTTATCATCATTTCTGCCCCTGTCGGGCAGGCTGAGGAAATTATAGAAACGCTTGTGCATGTTGAATTAAAACCTACGGTCATTATTACTGATGTCGGCAGCACGAAACAACAAATTATGAGTAAGGCAGTTCTTTTACATAAAAAGGGCATTACCTTTATTGGAGGTCATCCAATGGCGGGTTCCCATAAAAGTGGTGTAAGTGCTGCAAGACCTCATTTGTTTGAAAATGCTTTTTATATTTTAACACCGGAAAAAACTACTCCGGCAAGTAAAGTTGAAGAATTAAAAAATTGGCTTAAAGGAACAAAAGCCAATTTCTTAATCATGTCACCAAAGGAACATGATGAACTTACCGGTGCGGTCAGTCATTTTCCACATATCGTTGCGGCAAGCCTTGTTCATCAGGTTGCCGCGATTGATGAGAAAAATTCGACTATTTCAAGTATAGCGGCAGGCGGTTTTAGGGATATTACAAGAATTGCATCAAGTAGTCCGACAATGTGGCGAGACATCCTTTTGCATAATAAAGATACCCTGCTTGATCTTTTAGAAAAATGGCGGTTAGAGATGGACCATGTTAAAGATATGATCGATTCAATGGACAGTGATGCCATTTACTCCTATTTTAACTCAGCAAAAGAGTTCCGGGATGGATTGCCTGTTAAGCAAATGGGAGCTATTCCGTCATTTTACGATCTATATGTAGATGTACCAGACCATCCGGGTAGTATTTCTGAGGTTACGAGTATCCTTGCCAAAGAAGAAATCAGCATCACTAATATTAGAATTATTGAAGTTCGAGAAGATATAATGGGGGTATTAAGACTTAGCTTCCGTAATGAAGATGATCGCAAGAGAGCGCAAATATGTCTTACCAAACATCAATTTGAATCATTTATCGAAATGTAAGGATGTGATTATTTGGACTCAAAACAATTAATAACGAATGTATCAAGTCTTAGGGGAACCATTCAAATTCCTGGCGATAAGTCGATATCACATCGGGCTGTTATGTTCGGATCGATTGCTAAAGGAAAAACAACGGTTACAGGCTTTTTGCCAGGTGAGGATTGTTTAAGTACGATCAGTTGTTTTCGGAAAATGGGTGTGAGGATCACACAGACAGGTGATTATGTTGAAATCGAATCAGAGGGTATCGATGGATTAAAAGAGCCTAAAGATATTCTGTACGTTGGAAATTCGGGTACAACAACTAGATTAATGCTTGGTATTTTATCCACGAGACCGTTTCATTCTGTATTAATTGGTGATGAATCTATCGGTAAAAGACCGATGGGTAGGGTAACCAAACCATTAAGACAGATGGGTGCTGTTATTGATGGACGTGAAAACGGGATGTATACGCCGCTATCAATTAGAGGCGGAAATACAGTTGGGATCCAATATAATTCCCCTGTAGCAAGTGCCCAAGTAAAATCTGCGATTTTACTTGCTGGCCTCGGTTCAAAAGGAGTAACAACTGTTACAGAACCGGCATTATCAAGGGACCACACGGAAAGAATGCTTGAAGCTTTTGGTGCTACAGTTATTCGTGACGGATTATCTGTATCAATCGAAGGTGGCCAAACTTTAACGGCTACAGATATTGAGGTACCAGGAGATATTTCCTCTGCTGCATTTTTCCTAGTGGCCGGAGCCATTGTACCAAACAGCCGGATAGTACTTAACAATGTAGGGATGAATCCAACAAGAACTGGTATTATAACAGTTCTACAAAGAATGGGTGCCCAGTTAGAAATCACAAATGAACGAATAGTCAACGGTGAACCGATTGCTGATTTAACGATTTCAAGCTCAAACCTTACAGCTATAGAAATAAGCGGTGATATTATCCCTACTTTAATCGATGAAATCCCAATTATTGCTCTTTTAGCAACACAGGCTGAAGGTCAAACGGTGATCCGTGATGCTGAAGAATTAAAAGTAAAAGAAACTAATCGAATTGATACGGTAGTTACGGAGCTTAAAAAACTCGGTGCAAAGATTGAAGCGACAGACGATGGAATGATTATTCACGGAAAGTCACCTTTACACGGGGCTGAAGTTAATAGCTATGGTGACCATCGAATCGGAATGATGCTGGCCATTGCTGCCCTTCTTTCAAAATCAGAAACAATACTTCAAGATGCGGGTTCCATTGCAGTATCCTACCCGAATTTCTTTGATCACTTAACCGAACTTATTAATGAATACTAGTTCTAATATGTCCCTTCCTATCATAACTTGTGTTAAGAAAAATTGTACAAGCATGATAAGGAGGGGCATTTTATTTTGAGCTATATTATTGAAGATGCGAATGTCGTTTCAGAGCAGGGCATCTTAAAACGATCATTTCTAATTCAGGAAAATAAAATTAGTCATTTTGGCAAATCTTTGAGTAAATACCAAGGTATGAGAATGAATTTTTCTACTTACTTTATGACCCCTGGTCACACATATATTGATTTTGATTTAACCGTGTGTGATAACTTAAATGAATACAAAAAAAGGTTAATAAACTTAATTTCTAAAGGGTGTACAACAGTTTTGGCACCTTGTTACATTCCTTATGAACTTGATTTCGAAAAAACGATTCGTCGAGCAAGACATAAAATGATAAATAGTACAATTGATTTCATAATTGGTGTGCATATGCCTGCTGAAAAAATCACCCCATCAATTGTTAGGCTGTGTAGACGCCATAAACTCCCCTATATTATTGCAGAGATAAATGAGCATACTAATATTCACTCAATCCCGTGGGGGTGGATTAGGGATGCGGAGTATCAATTTCAAGCGCCGATCTATCCACTTTGGAAAATAGAGGATGAAAAGATATTAAAAATGCAAATGGATACTTGGGAATATTTAACATCCCTTCACAAAATTCCAACATATCTTCGGTTTCCAATCAATTCGAGACCAATGCCTAAAGTTATTCAAAAGCAAATTGGAATTTATCCAAACAAAGGCGAGCTCTTAATCGGTAATGATCTTGATTATAATTTATATCAATATCCAGAGCATATGTCGAAAGTTGAAGATACAACCAAACTTGATTATGATAAAATTGAACCGATTATAACGGTTCATAAGGGCAGATTATTAAAGACTAGTTTTGAGACGAATTTTTTTCCGGGATATGGGGAAGAATTGAAAATTAAGTTACCGGGTCTTTTTAGCTCGAATTGATTGGTATAGCCCCACCTTTAGCAACGGCTGTGGTGGGTTTTATTTTACATTTAAGGAGTTTGGACATGGACGAAAAGTTATTAAAAGCAATTCAATTAGTGGAAAACGGAGATATCAATGAAGGCCTTCAATATTTACATAGTCTTATAGATAAAGCTAGTCATGAGGAAAGACTGATGATTGCGGACCTTTATTTAAAATGGGGCTTTTTGGATGAAGCTAAAGAAATTGTGAATGAACTTCTGGAATTATATCCAGATGAAGGACAGTTATTCATTTATGCTGCTGAAATTGCAATTGAACAGGATTACGAGGGGGATGCATTAGACTATTTGGAAGAAATAAAAGAAGATGATCC